>JBFJYB010000262.1:0-4147 GCA_041622835.1 Acidimicrobiales bacterium
CGGGATCGGCGAGCTGGGCCCGGGCCAGCGCCACGAGCTGGCGCTCGCCGACCGAGAGCTGCTCGCCCCGCTCGCCGACCGGCGTGTCGAGACCCTGCGGGAGCTTGGCGACCCAGTCCACGAGCCCCAGTCGCTCGAAGGCGGCGGCCGCCTCGGCCGCGTCGGCGCCGGCACGGCCGTAGCAGACGTTCTCGCCGACGGTCGCATCGAACAAGAAGCCGTCCTGGGGCACGATGCGGATGGCGGCCCGTCGCGACGCCGGAGCCACCTCGGTCAGGTCGATCCCACCGATCCGGATCGTCCCCGCTACCGGATCGGCGAAGCGGGCCAGCAGCTTGGCGAAGGTGGTCTTGCCCGATCCCGTCTCGCCGACGACCGCCACGGTCGTGCCGGCGGCGACGGCCAGGTCGACGCCGTGCAGCACCGGGACCCCGTCGCGATACGCGAAGTCGACGCCCTCGAGCTCGACCGAGAGCGGACCCGACGGGAGCGTGACGCCGGGGTCCGGCTCTATCACCTCGATCGGCCGGTCGAGGGCCTGGAGGATCTTCCACCAACCGGCCAGCGCCGTCTGGGTCCGGTCGAGGATCTCGCCGATCTCGGCCACCGGGTTGAGCAGGATGGTCACGAGGAACAGGAAGGCGATCAGCTCGCCGGAGCTCCCGTCACCTCGCCAGACGCCCACCGCGACGACCGCGCTGAGGGCCGTGGCGGCGAACAGGTCGGTGAGCGGGGCGAGCCAGGCGAAGAACCGGTGGGCCGACACCTGGGCCCGGTACTGCCGCTCGTTGGCATCCACGAGACGGCGACGCACCGGGCCCCGGTATCCGTAGGCCCGGATCACGCCCGCGCCCATGATCGCTTCGGAGGTGGCGCCGAGCGTGTCACCCACCCGGTTCCGCACCGCGCCGTAGGCTCGGAACTGGCGCTGCTGCACGACATGCAGCATCGGGATCAGTGGCAGGTAGACGACCACCGTGACCAGGGTGAGCAGCCAGGAGTACCAGGCCATCACGGCCAGGGTCGCGGCGATGATCACCGAGTTGACGATCCACGCGATTGCCCCCCAGTTGGCGAACTGGGCGAGGGTCTCGACGTCGCTGGTCACCCGGGAGGTGAGCACGCCCCGGCGCTCCTCGACGTGATCGGCCACGCTGAGGCGATGGAGGTGCTCGAAGGTCCGGACCCGGAGCTCCATCAGCGTCGTCTCGGCCACTCGGACCAGGCGCAGGTACGTGACCCGGGCCAGGAAGAACACCGCCACGATGACGGCGAGCGCCATGGCCGACGCGCCGTAGACGAACGCCGGCCGGAAGCCGTCGGGCCCGTTCACGCCGCGATCCAGTATCTGCTGGATCAGGATCGGCACGACCAGGCGTCCGGCCGCGGTGAACAGCGCCATGAGGATGGTGAACGCCGCCCCGACCTTCAGCTCGGGGCTGGCCTCCAGGCCCCGGCGGAGGACCATCAGCGCGGGGACCCGGTCCGGGTCGTCGGCGCCGTCCCGCTCGACCGGAACCTCGGCGTCGAAGAGAACGTCGGTGTCGTAGGCGGCGGTCACCCGACCAGCTCCTGCTCGTAGGCCCGCACCAGCCGCTCGTAGGCCGGCCACGAGAGCAGCTCGTCGTGGGTACCGGTGGCGGCGATGCGACCCTCGGAGAGGAACAGCACCCGGTCGGCGAGCCGAATGGTCGACAGCCGGTGGGCGACGACCAGCAGCGTGAGGTGCAGCTCGCGGCGGAGGTTGTCGAGGATCCGGGCCTCGACCGAGGGGTCGATCGCCGACGTGGCGTCGTCGAGGAACAGGACGCGTGGCGAACCGACGAGGGCCCGGGCCAGCGCCACCCGCTGCCGCTGACCCCCCGACAGCGTGACGCCGCGCTCTCCGACCACGGTCTCGTAGCCGTCGGCCAGCAAGCCGATGAACTCGTCGGCGCCGGCGATCCGGGCGGCCCGCTGCACCTCGTCGTCGGCCACCGGGCGACCCAGCGCGATGTTCTCGCGGACCGTGTCGGCGAACAGGAAGCTCTCCTGGAACACGAGGGACACCGAGTCGGTCAGCGCGGCGGGGTCGATGCCGGCGACGTCGTGCCCGCCGACCAGGACCCGTCCGTGATCCGGGGGCTGCAGGTCGACCAGGAGCCGGGCGAGGGTCGACTTCCCCTGCCCGGTGGCGCCGACCAGCGCCACCGACTCGCCGGCCGCCACCGAGAAGCTGACCCCGTCGAGGACCGGGCCCCTGCCGTAGTCGACCCGCACGTCGTGGAGCTCGACCCCGAGCGGCCCGTCCGGGAGCTGCGCCTGGCTGGCGAGCGGGTCGGGCGGCGGCCGGTCGAGCACGTCGTCGATGCGGTCCAGCGCGACGACGGACTTCGGGAGCTCCTCGAGGAAGAAGCCGACCACCCGCATCGGCAGGGCCAGGATCGTGAACAGGGCCATGGCGCCGACCAGGTCGCCGACGGTGACCGAGCCCCGGTCGACCAGCCAGGAGCCGACCGCCAGCAGCACCACGATCCCGATGCTCGGCAGGGCGTCGATGGCCGGCTCGAACGCGGCCCGCAGCCTGCCGACCTCGATCCGCTGCGCTCGGAGCACGGCGGCGGCGGCCCGCATGCGCTTCGCCTCGGCCTGCTCGCGACCCAGCGCCTTCACGACCAGCGCGCCGTCGAAGCTCTCGTGGGCGATGGCCGACACGTCGCCGACCGCCTGCTGGACCCGGGCCGACGGCGCCTCGACCCGCGTCGTGTACACCTGGTTCATCACCATGAGGGCCGGGAACAGCAGCAGCCCGATCAGCGCCAGCCACGGGCTGATCAGCAGCAGGTTCACCAGGGCCACGACCAGCAGCACCACGGTGCCGATCGTGAAGGCCAGCGGCTTCAGGACCATGCCGGCCACGTTCATGTCGTTGTCGGCGTGGGCCAGCAGCTCGCCGGTGGGCCGCGACTGGAGGAACGACAGCGGCAGGCGGAGGTACTGGTCGAAGAGCTGGCTGCGCCAGATCCGCTCGGTGCCGTACTCGGCGACCGCCAGGTAGTAGCGGCGCACCACCGCGCCCATGCCGCGCAGCACGCCGACGGCCATGATGGCGGCGACCGCCTTCCAGATGTTGGCCGCGCTCACGCCGTCGCCGTCGAGGCCGGGCACGATCACGTCGTCGGTCACCCGAGCCAGCACCCGGGTCAAGGCCACCGCCGCCACCGAGAACAGCGTGGCACCGGTGACGGCCACCGCATGGGCGACCGGGCGGGCGCGGAGGGACCGCCAGATCAGCCGCCGCCCGCGGGCGTAGACGCTCTCGGCCACCTGGGTGTCGGGGCTCAGAGCCGGTCGACGATGGCGCTGGCGAACTCCGAGCACTTGACCTCGGTGGCTCCGTCCATCAGCCGAGCGAAGTCGTAGGTGACGATCTTTTCGCTGATGGTCGCCTCGACTGCGTCGACGATCTCGTCGGCGGCCTCCTGCCAGCCGAGGTGCTCGAACATGAGCACGCCCGACAGCAGGACCGAAGACGGGTTGACCTTGTCCTGGCCGGCGTACTTGGGAGCGGTGCCGTGGGTCGCCTCGAAGATCCCGTGGCCGGTGACGTAGTTGATGTTGGCGCCCGGCGCGATCCCGATGCCGCCCACCTGGGCGGCGAGGGCGTCGGAGATGTAGTCGCCGTTGAGGTTCATGGTGGCGATCACCTGGAACTCGGCCGGCCGGGTGAGCACCTGCTGGAGGGCGATGTCGGCGATGGCGTCCTGGACGAGGATCTTGTCGCCGGGGTCGCCGCCGCAGTCGTCCCACCCGACCGCCACGTCGCTGAACTCCTCCCGGACCAGCTCGTAGCCCCAGTTCCGGAATGCGCCCTCCGTGTACTTCATGATGTTGCCCTTGTGCACCCAGTGCACCCGGGTCCGGCCCTTGCGGACCGCGTACCGCAGCGCCGCTCGCTGGAGCCGCTGCGACCCCGACTTGGACACCGGCTTCACGCCGATGCCGGCGTCCTCGCTGATGTCGCGGTCGAAGACCTCCTTGATCACCGCCCGCAACCGCTCGGCCTGCTCGGAGCCGGCCTCGGCCTCGATCCCGGCGTAGATGTCCTCGGTGTTCTCCCGGAAGATCACCATGTCGACCAGCTCGGGGTGCTTGACCGGAGACGGGA
>JBFJYB010000263.1:0-4118 GCA_041622835.1 Acidimicrobiales bacterium
CGGCGCCCGGCCAGGAAGTGATCGGCTCCCGGCACCACCCTGACCGTCGTGGCCGGCCAGTCGGCGGTCATCTCGCGTGCCGACTCGGGCGACCGGAACTGGTCGTGCTCGGGGACGACCAGCACCTTCGGCTTGGGAGAGATGGCGGTGACCCGTCGGTCGGCCGGCCCGGCCAGCGGAGCAGCGACGAGGAACCAGCCCGAGAGCGCGTCGTGGTCGACGGTCGACGCCACGTCGGCACCGAACGACCAACCCGCGAGCACGAGGGGAACCTCCGGTGTCGCCGCCACGAGCCGATCGAGGGCGGCGGCGACGTCGAGGTGCTCGCCGCGACCGCCGTCGAACGCGCCACCGGATCGACCGACTCCCCGGAAGTTGAAGCGCAACGCGGTCACCCCGACGCTCAGCAGTCGCTCGGACATCGCGTCGATCAGCGGCGCGTGCATGTCGCCGCCGTACTGGGGGTGGGGGTGGCACAGGACGGCACCAGCCCACGTGTCCTCCGGCACGCGGAGCTCGGCCTCGAGGGTCACTCCATCCGACGTCGCCACCTCGTCGGCGCCGGGGTCGTCGGTCATGGGGGAGCACGCTACCGTCGGGCCGTGGTCCCCACTGATGCCAACGGAGCCGACGACAAGCTACCGGTGAAGATGCTCAACGACCGGATCCTCGTCGAGCTCGGGGACGCCGAGGGTGAGCGCCGGTCGTCGGGGGGCATCCTGATCCCGGCCACCGCCCAGGTGTCCAAGCGGCTGCGGTGGGCCGAGGTCGTGGCGGCCGGGCCGAACGTCCGCAACCTCGAACCCGGCGACCAGGTGCTGTTCAACCCCGAGGACCGCTACGAGGTCGAGGTCCGGGGTCGCGAGTACATCATCCTGCGGGAGCGGGACATCCACGCCGTCGCCGCCGAGCGGGTCGAAGAAGCCGGCACCGGCCTCTACCTCTGACCGGTCGACTCCGCCTCTAGCATGGGGCCATGGCCGGCAACCCCTCGACTGGCATGTCGCCCGCCGTCACGCCGCTCACCGCCGACGAGGAGGCCCTCGCCGAGGTCAGCTACGACGACGACGGGCTGGTGCCGGCCATCGTGCAGGAAGCCGGCACCGGACAGGTCCTGATGCTGGCTTGGATGAACGAGACCACCCTGCGTCGGACCCTCGACGAGGGTCGCACCGTGTTCTGGAGCCGGTCCCGCAACGAGGAGTGGCGCAAGGGCGATACCTCGGGTGATCGCCAGTTCGTGCGGGACGCGTTCTACGACTGCGACGGCGACACGCTCCTGTTCGTGGTCGAGCAGGAGGGTCGGGGTGCGTGCCACACCGGTGAGCGCAGCTGCTTCTTCCGGCGTCTCGGCACCGCGGCCGAGCCGTGACCACCAGCCGCGACGACTTCCACGCCCTCGCCGCCGACCACACCGCCGTCCCGGTGTGGCGCGAGCTGGTCGCCGATCTGGTCACGCCGGTCTCGGCCTTCGCCCGGGTGGCCGGCGACACGCCCGCCTTCCTGCTCGAGTCGGTGGAGCACGGCGAGCGTTGGAGCCGGTTCTCGTTCATCGGCCGCCACCCGATCGCCACCCTGGCGGCCCGCGGCTCCACCGTCGAGGTCCAGGGCTCGCTCGCCGCCACCATCCCGCTCGACCGGGGCATCCTCGCGGCGGTCGAGGCCATGCTCGCCGAGTACCGCTCGCCGTCGATCGACGAGCTGCCGCCGTTGCACAGCGGTCTCATCGGCTACCTGGGCTACGACGTGGTGCGCGAGATCGAGGACCTTCCGGGCCCGGCGGCCGACGACCAGGGCCTGCCCGACGCCATGCTCTCGGTCATCGGGCAGCTGGCGGTGTTCGACCACTGGCGGCAGCGGGTCAGCCTCATCGACAACGTGCTGGTCGCCCCGGACGCCGATCGCGCCGAGCTCGACGACGCCTACGACGCCGCGATCGTCCGGCTCGACCAGCTCGCGCTCGACGGCGCCCGGCCGGTCTCGGAGCCTCTGCTCGACCCGCCGTCGGCCGACGATCCGCTCCCGGAGGTCCGGTCGACGATGACGCCGTCGACCTACCAGGACGCGGTGCGGGCTGCCATCGAGTACATCCTGGCCGGGGACATCTTCCAGGTCGTGCTGGCCCAGCGCTTCGACTTCGAGCTCGACGCCGACCCGTTCGACCTCTACCGGGTGCTGCGGCAGATCAACCCCAGCCCCTACATGTACTTCCACCGCCATCCCGAGGTCACGCTCGTCGGTTGCTCGCCCGAGCCGATGGTGCAGCTCCGCGGCGACCGGGTGGTGTCGCGGCCCATCGCCGGCACGCGCCGCCGGGGCCGGACCGAGGAGGAGGACCGCCGGATGGGGGCCGAGCTGGCCGAGCATCCGAAGGAGATCGCCGAGCACGTCATGCTGCTCGACCTCGCCCGCAACGACGTCGGCCGCGTCGCCGAGTTCGGATCGGTGAGCGTGGACGAGATGATGACGCTCGAACGGTTCAGCCACGTGATGCACATGACCTCCGAGGTCTCGGGCCGGCTCGCCGAGGGGCGGACGCCGATCGACGTGCTGCGGGCCACGCTGCCGGCCGGCACGGTGTCGGGGGCGCCGAAGGTGCGGGCCATGGAGATCATCGACGAGCTGGAGCCGGTGAAGCGGGGCCCCTACGCCGGCACGGTCGGCTACATCGACTTCTCCGGCAACATCGACACCGCGATCGCCATCCGGACGATGGTCGTGCAGGGCGGCTCCGCGTCGGTCCAGGCCGGGGCCGGCATCGTCGCCGACAGCGTGCCCGAGCACGAGGATCTCGAATGCCACAACAAGGCCCGGGCCCTGCTGGCTGCGGTGGCGGCGGCGCGCCGGATGGGCGAGGCCCGCCGTCGGGACGGCGTGGACGCCGGGGTCCCGGTGGGAGGGAGCAGCCGTGGGTGACGAACGAGACGGCGGGGCCGGCGACGACCAGGTCGTGCGCACCGACGTCGGTGTGGTGGCCGGCCGGCGCCACGTGATCAGGGCGGCGGGCCCCGACACCGAGCCGTTCCTCCAGGGTCAGCTCAGCCAGGACGTCGTGGGCTTCCAGCCCGGCGAGGACCGCTGGTCGCTGCTGCTGCAACCTCAGGGCAAGCTGGTGGCGCTGCTCCGTGTGAGCCGGGTAGGCGACGAGGAGTTCCTGCTCGACGTGGCCGAGGGCTGGGGTCAGGCGGTGATCGACGCGCTCGAGCGGTTCAAGCTGCGGACCCGGTGCGAGCTCGAGCTCTCGACCTGGGAGTGGCTGGCGTATCGCGGCCCCGCCTCGACCGAGCTCGAAGCGGCGGCGCCGATCGTCGCCAGCGTCCAGTGGGCCACGATCCCCGGCCTCGACGTCGTCGGGCCCGGCGTCGCTCCCGACCCCACCGTCCGGCCCATCGGTTGGGACACCTTCGAGGCCCTCCGCGTCGAGGCCGGCGTGGCCGAGATGGGCACCGAGCTCGACGAGCGGACGATCCCCGCCGCGGCCGGCATCGTCGACCTGGCCGTCAGCTTCACCAAGGGCTGCTACACGGGGCAGGAGCTGGTCGCGCGGATCGAGTCGCGGGGATCGAACACGCCCACCCGGCTGCGCGGCATCGTCGTCGAGTCCGGCGAGGTGCCACCGGTCGGGGCGACCCTGGACGTCGACGGCGACGACGTCGGCTCGGTCACCAGCGCCGCGTGGTCCACGATGCTCGACCGGCCGGTGGCGCTGGCCTACGTCAAGCGGGCGGTCGAGCCGCCGGCCCGCGCCACGCTGTCGCCGGGTGGCAGACCGTGCGAGGTGGTGGAGCTACCGCTGGTCGGCTGAGCTCGACGGAGACAACAGGTCCACCACGAACTGGGTGCCGCCGCCGTCGCGCGGCCGGGCCGCCACCTGCCCGCCCATTGCCTCGGTCAGCTCGCGGACGATGGCCAGGCCGAGCCCGCTGCCGGACTCCTTGCGTTGGGGTCGTCGTCGGGAGACGTAGAGCCGCTCGAACACGTGCGGACGGTCGTCGTCGGCGATCCCCGGGCCGTCGTCGGACACGACGACCTGCGGCCGGCCGTCGCCCACCCCGTAGCCGACGTGCAGCTGCATCGCCGCGTACTTCAGGCCGTTCTCCAGCAGGTTGGCGATCACC
>JBFJYB010000264.1:0-4109 GCA_041622835.1 Acidimicrobiales bacterium
CCGCGTCGGCCAGCAGCATCACCAGCCGGTCGATGCCGATCCCGATGCCCCCGGTCGGGGGCAACCCGTAGTCGAGAGCACGAAGGTAGTCCTCGTCGATGCCCATCGCCTCCCGGTCGCCCGCGGCGGCCTTGGCCGCCTGCTCGTCGAACCGTAGCCGCTGCTCGGCGGGGTCGGTGAGCTCGCTGAAGCCGTTGCACAGCTCCCGGCCGGCGACGATGGCCTCGAAGCGCTCGGTCAGGCCGGGCTTGTCGCGATGGTCGCGCGACAGCGGCGAGACCTCCTTGGGGTACTCGGTCACGAACACCGGACCCCACAGGTTGGGCTCGGTCGTCTTCTCGTAGATCTCGAGCAGCACCTTCCCCGGACCCCAGCCGTCCTCGAGCACGATGTCGAAGGTGGCCGCGACCTGGCGGAGCCGTTCGACCCCGTCGTCCAGCGACACCTCCACCCCGGCATGCTCGGCGACGAGCTGGCTCATCGTCGCTCGCCGCCACGGCAGCGTCAGGTCGACCTCGCGCCCCTGGTAGCTGATGGTCGACGACCCGACCAGGTCGATCGCCAGATGGGCGATCAGCTCCTCGGTCAGCGCCATGAGGTCGGTCCAGTCGGCGTAGGCCTGGTACAGCTCGAGCATGGTGAACTCGGGGTTGTGGCGGCTCGACAGGCCCTCGTTGCGGAAGACGCGGGCGATCTCGAACACCCGCTCGAAGCCGCCGACGGTCAGCCGCTTCAGGTACAGCTCGGGCGCGACCCGGAGGAACAGCTCGATGTCGAGGGCGTTGTGGTGGGTCGTGAAGGGGCGGGCGAGCGCACCACCCGGTATGGGATGGAAGACCGGCGTCTCGACCTCGAGGAAGCCGCGATCCTCCAGCCAGCGGCGCGTCGACGACAGCAGCCGGCTCCGCAGCCGGAACGTCTGCCGGGCCGCGTCGGTGACCCAGAGGTCGACGTAGCGCTGCCGGTAGCGGGTGTCGGTGTCGGAGAGACCGTGCCACTTGTCGGGAAAGGGCCGCCGGGCCGTCGCCAGCACCGTCCACTCCTCCACCCGCACCGACAGCTCGCCCTTGCGGGTCTTCATCACCTCGCCGCTCACGCCGAGCCAGTCGCCCAGCGAGCGTTCGCAGAACCCGTCGTAGTCGGGAGTCACCTTGGCCTGGACGAACAGCTGGATGCGGCCCGACCCGTCCTGGAGAGTGCCGAAGGCCAGCTTGCCCTGCACTCGGCGCAACATGAGCCGCCCCGCGACCGTGACCCGCTCACCCGTCTCGGCCCCCGCCTCGAGGTGGCCATGGCGCTCGTGCAGCTCGGCGGCGGTCGTGTCGGGGTCGAACCGGTACGGCTGCTCGCGGCCGACCACCGGGTCGACGACGGGGTCGATCACTGGTTCCTCTCGAACACGATGCGCAGCCCGTGGAGCGTCAACCACGGCTCCACCCGCTCGATGACCGAGGTGTAGGGAGCGATCAGCGACGCCAGCCCACCGGTCCCGACGATCGTGCACTCCCCCAGCTCGTCGACGAACCGGCGGCAGAGCCCGTCGACCTGGGCGGCGTACCCGTAGAGGGCACCCGACTGGAGCGACTCGACGGTGCTCTTGCCGATCACGTTGCGGGGCTCGGCCAGCTCGACCGAGCGCAGCGCCGCGGCCCGCTCGAACAGGGCGTCGAGGCTGATCTCCACGCCCGGAGCGATGGCTCCACCCAGGTACTCGCCGTTGGCCGACGTGGCGTCGAGGGTGGTGCCGGTGCCGAAGTCGACCACGATCGTCGGGCCGCCGTACAGGTCGTAGGCCCCCACTGCGTTGGCGATGCGGTCGGCGCCGACCTCTCGCGGGTTGTCGTAGAGGATCGCCATCCCGGTCTTGGTGCCGGGCTCGATGATGATCGGCTCCAGCGATAGGTGCCGGCTGGCGAGGGTACGGAGGGCCGCGGTCTGCCGGGGGACACCGGACGAGATCGCCAGCCCGGTGACGTCGGCCAGCTCCCAGTGGCCGAGCTCGAGGAAGCCTCGGAACATCACGGCCAGCTCGTCGGCGGTCCGGTCGGCGACGGTGGCGATCCGCCAGTGCTCGGCCAGCCCGGCCGCGGCCCCGTCGCGCGCCGAGGCGCGCTCGTAGAGCCCGAGGACCGTCTGGGTGTTCCCCACGTCGACCGCGAGCAGCATGGTCATCGCGGGCCGTCGCCGACCGGCCCGATGTCGAGCCCGATGTCGAGGACCGGTGCGGAGTTGGTGAGTCGACCGATCGAGATCAGGTCGACGCCGGTCGCGGCGTAGTGGGCGACCGTCTCGAGGGAGATGCCGCCGGACGCCTCGAGCAGCGGGCGGCGACCCGACGACGAGGCCCAGGTGGTGGCAAGGTTCACGCAGTCACGGACCTCGTCGGGGCTCATGTTGTCGAGCAGCACCAGGTCGGCCTCCGCCTCCAGCGCCCGCTCGAGCTGGTCGACCCGATCGCACTCGACCTGGACGGTGCGCCCCGGCCAGCGATCGCGGGCCGCGGCGACCGCGTCGGCGATGGAGATGCCGGCGAGGTGGTTGTCCTTGAACATCACCCAGTCGGACAGGTTTCCCCGGTGGTTGCGGCCTCCACCGGCCCGCACCGCCGCCTTCTCGAGCGAGCGCAGACCGGGGGTGGTCTTGCGCGTGTCCCAGATGCGGGCGCCGTCGGCCGCAGCATCGACGTAGCGCCGGACCTCGGTGGCGATGCCGGAGAGATGACCGAGGAAGTTGAGCGCGGTGCGCTCGGCGACGACGACCGACCGCAGTCGTCCGTGCACGACCCCGAGCTCCTGGCCCGGCTCGACGGCGTCACCGTCGAAGGCCTCCCAGGTCGCGTCGATGCTCGGGTCGACCTGCCGGAAGGTCTCGTCGGCGCAGGCGCGTCCGGCCAGCACGCCGGTGGACCTGGCCACGACACGGGCCTCGACCTCGCGTCCGGGCGGGAGCAGCACCGAGGTCAGGTCGCCGAGGGGGGTGAGGTCCTCGGCCAGGGCCAGCTCGACCGCGCGGCGGACGTCGGCCGCCGGTGGCTCGAGGCTGGGGTCCATGACCGTCGATCGCAGCGGGATCAGCCCAGACCCCGGGAGTCCTGCTTGAGCGCCGTGTCGACCGTGAGCGCCGAGGCCACGACGAGCGATCGAAGCGGCTCGGCGAGGGGGCGGTGGATCTGGAGCACGTAGTTGTCGGCGCTGGTGAAGAGGGTCTTGGCCAGGCCCTCCCACGTCTTGGTGATGCGGGCGACCTCCGAGCCGTCGGCATCGGCGATCGTGAAGTTCCAGGCCCGCCAGTTCTCGGCACCGATGCTGCCGACCCGCTCGCCGCCGGCGGTGAGCGAGAACCGGATCTTGCCGAAGACGTTCTCCTGGACGACCTCGCCGACCTCGTTGCCGGCGCCGTCGTGGATGAGCACCCGGGACCGGACGACCTTGGCCGGTCGGGTGACGGCCAGCACGACGGTGCCGTCGGCGTCGACGACCTGGAGCTTGTGCGTCATGAACTGGTCGAAGCTGGTCAGGACCCGCACGACCTTCTTGGCCTTGCTCTGGCCGACCTGGCGGACCGCTCCGATCTGGTCGCCGTGCTGGTCGTAGATGGCGTACTCGTTGTTGACCTCGATCAGCTTGGCCTTCTGGTTCACGACCAGGATCGGCTCGCTGAACAGGCAGCCACCGCCCCCGCCCACGGCTTCGAGGCCGGCCTGGCGTCGCACCTGCTGCTGCACCCTTTCGCGGGACTGCCGGCCCTGGACGGTGCGGGCCGGCGTCTCGGCGGGGTCGACGCTCTGGCGGCCGTGCGAGGCCACGTGCTCGGTCCAGCGGGTGCCGTCCCAGTAGCGGAGCTCGTGACGACCCAGGGCGTCGCTGTACCAACCGGGGGCGGTATCGGTCACCGGGTCAGGCTACCGGCACCTCGACGCCGAGATTGTCGATCAGCCGGGGCTTGCCCAGCCGCATCGCCCCCAGCACTCGCAGCTGGCCCCGCAGGGGTGAGACCGGCGCCAGGTCGGCGGCTCGGCGCACGACCGCGTAGTCGAGCGCCGCCCGCGGTTCCGCCGCCACCACCTCGGCCATGGCCGCCTCCACCGGCCCGGGAGACCGTTCGCCGGC
>JBFJYB010000265.1:0-4108 GCA_041622835.1 Acidimicrobiales bacterium
GCCCCTTGAACGAGTCGAGGTGGGCGTGCCACTCGGCGATGCGAGCCTGGCCGAACTCGAGCCACTCGGCCGGCGCGGTGTAGTCGCCGACCGCCTCGTCGAGGCGCTCGATGGCGACCAGCGCATCGCCGACGACGGGCACGGAGTGCTGCTTGTTCGCGTCCCAGCGGGCGGCGTTGAGCGTCACGAAGCGCACATCGGGGTTCTTGAACAGCGCCCACGACCCGGTGGTGAAGTCCTGGAGCCGGGTGCCGACCGCCAGCACCACGTCGGCCTCCTCGGCCACGACGTTGGCTGCGGTCGCCCCGCTCACCCCGATCGGCCCCGCGTAGTTGGGATGGTCGTGTACCAGCGCCGCCTTGCCGGCCACGGTCTCGACGACGGGGATGCCGTGACGCTCGGCGAACCCGGTGAGTGCCTCGACCGCCCCCGAGTAGTGGACCCCGCCGCCGGCGATGATCAGCGGCTTGGCCGCTCCCGCCAGCACCGCCGCCGCGGCCTCGACGTCGCGGGGGTCGGGGCCGGGGCGCCGGATGTAGTGCACCCGTGGCTCGAAGAACGAGGCCGGGTAGTCGAAGGCGTCGGCCTGGACGTCTTGCGGCAGGGCGAAGAAGGCCGGCCCGCAGTCGGCGGGATCGAGCATGATCGCCAGCGCCTGCGGCAGCGACCGCACCACCTGCTCGGGCTTGGTGATGCGGTCCCAGTACCTCGACACCGGCTTGAAGGTGTCGGCGACGGTCACGGTCGGGTCGTCGAAGCGCTCGATCTGCTGGAGCACCGGGTCGACGATGCGGTGCTGGAAGGTGTCGCCGCTGAACAGGAGCACCGGCAGCCGGTTGGCGTGGGCCACTGCGGCGGCGGTCACCATGTTGGTCGAGCCCGGCCCGATCGACGAGGCGGCGATCATGATCTGGCGGCGCCGCTTGGCCTTGGCGAACGCGACCGCCGACAGCGCCATGCCCTGCTCGTTGTGACCCCGCCAGGTGGGCAGCTCGTCCCGGACCCGTTCGAGTGCCTCGCCCAGGCAGGTCACGTTGCCGTGCCCGAAGATGGCGAACGCGCCGGCGAACAGCGGGACCTCCTCGTCGTCGATCACAGTGCGCTGGTTGACGAGCCACCTCACGATGGCTTGCGCAGTCGTCAAGCGGATGGTCTCCACGGTCGTCCTCCGGCGGAATCCGGGTGGATGGCGGTTCGGCGCCGACCCTAGTCGAGTAGGTTCGAGGCTCGTCATGGACGAGAGACGATGACCGACCTGCTCCAGCGCATCGCCGGCGGGCCCATCACCTGGGGGGTCGACGGGTCGCCGGGGTGGGGTCACCTGCTGGCCTCCGATCGGGTCATGGCCGAGATGGCCGAGACCGGCCTGCGCGCCACCGAGCTGGGCCCCGACGGCTTCCTGCCCACCGACCCCGACGAGCTGGTCGACTACGTCGAGGGCTTCGGGCTGCAGGTCGTGTCCGGGTTCGTGCCGGCGGTGCTCTACCGCGACCGCGCCATCGACGATCAGCTCGCCTACGTCGACCGCGCCACCCGCCAGCTCGCCCGGACCGGGAGCGAGGTGGTCGTGCTCGGTCCCGACTCGCACCACGACGGCTACGACGTCGAGGTCGAGATGTCCGAGGACGAGTGGGACCTGTTCCTCGACAACCTCGAGGACCTCATGGAGACGGTCGGCGAGCACGGGCTCGGCACCGCGCTGCACCCGCACTGGGGCATGGCCATCGCCCGCGAGCACCACGTCGAGCGGCTGCTCGAATCGTGCGAGGTCGGGCTCTGCCTCGACGTCGGCCACCTGTACCTCGCCGGCTGCGACCCCGTCGACATCGCCAACCTCGCGGCGGGGCGCGTCGACCACGTGCACCTGAAGGACGTCGACGACGCCATGGCCGAACGGGTCCGGGCCGGCGAGCTGGCGTTCCGCCAGGCGGTGATCGACGGCATCTTCAGGCCGCTCGGTGCGGGCGGCGTCGACATCGCCGGCGTGATCCGCCACCTCGAAGCCGACGGCTACCGGGGCTGGTACGTGCTCGAGCAGGACGCAGCGCTGGCCGACGACCCGCCGCCGGGGGAGGGGCCGAAGGCCGACGCGGCGATCAGCGTCGCCTACCTCGAGGCGGTGGCCGCCGAACTGGAGCAGGAGGCCCGGTGACGCTGCGAGTCGGGCTGATCGGCAGCGGCTACATGGGCCGAGCCCACGGCCTCGCCTTCCGGGCCGCGTCGGCGGTGTTCGATCTGCCGCTCCAGCCCGAGCTCGACCTGCTGGCCGACGTCGACGTCGACACGGCACGAGTCGCGGCCGAGACCCTCGGTTTCGCCCGCAGCACCGGCGACTGGCGGGAGCTGGTGGCCGACCCGGCCATCGACCTGGTCGACATCACCACCCCCAACCGGCTGCACGCCGAGATGGCGCTGGCCGCGATCGAGGCCGGCAAGCCCGTCTACTGCGAGAAGCCGCTGGCACCCACCGCCGCCGAGGCCAAGCCGATGGTCGAGGCCGCCGAGACGGCCGGGGTCGAGACCATGGTCGGCTTCAACTACCTCAAGAACCCGGTGACGGCGCTGGCCAAGGAGATCGTCGACAGCGGCGAGATCGGCGAGGTGTTCGGCTTCCACGGCCACCACTTCGAGGACTACATGCTCGATCCCGACACGCTCGTGAGCCAGTGGCGGTTCGACCCCCGCTCCGGCGACGGCGCCAATGCCGACCTGGGGAGCCACATCGTCTCCCTGGCCCGGCATCTGGTGGGACCGATCGAGTCGGTGTCGGCCGAGCGACAGATCGTCGTCGGTGAGCGCGCCGACGCGAGCGGCGAGCCGATGCCGGTCGAGGTCGCCGACCAGATGGCGTCGCTGGTCCGCTTCGCCAGCGGGGCGCGCGGGACCCTCGAAGCGAGCTGGGTGGCGACCGGCCGCAAGATGGCCGTGGCCGCCGAAGTGCGGGGCACCAAGGGCGCGCTGGCGTTCGACTTCGAACGGCTCAACGAGCTCCAGCTCTACACCACCGGCCAGGTGAGGGGCCGTGAAGGCTTCACGACCATCCTGGCCGGCCCCGCCCACCCGAACTTCGCCAGCTTCGTGCCGGCCCCGGGCCACCAGCTCGGGTTCAACGACCTCAAGACGATCGAGGTCCGTGACCTCGTCGAGGGTCTGGCCGCGACCGGCGGCTCGCCGTGGCCCGACTTCCGCGAGGCATGGGAGGTGCAGCGCGTGATCGACGCCATCGTCGAGTCCGACCGCGAGGGCACCTGGTTCGACATCGAGGACGTCGGGTGAGCCCGGCCGTCGACTGCGTCCTGGACATCGGCGCCGCGCTCGGCGAGTGCCCGGTCTGGGACGGGCGCGACCAGTGTCTGTTCTGGATCGACATCGACTCGCGAGCCGTGCACCGCTTCGACCCGGCGGCCGGCGAGAACCAGACCCGTTTGCTGCCCGGGCGGCCCGGCTCGTTGGCACTCACTGCCGATCCCGACCGCCTGCTGGTAGCGATCGAGCACCAACTGGTCGACCTGACCTGGTCGAGCGGCGAGACGGCAGTGCGGGTCGACCTCGAACCCGAGGGACCCGGAAAGCGCCTCAACGACGGCCGCTGCGATCCGGCCGGTCGGTTCTGGGTCGGTTCGATGGGCGACCCGCCCTCCGACGGCCGCGACGCCGGCCTGCTGCACCGGGTCGAAGCCGACGGCACGGCCGAGGTGGTTCGGACCGGCATCGGCGTGTCGAACGCGCTGGCCTTCAGCCCCGACGGCAACGTGATGTACTGGGCCGACACCCCGCGAAACCTCGTCTGGGCCTACGACTACGACGTGGCGACCGGCGAGCGCTCGAACGAACGGGTCTTCCTCGACTTCACCGACCTGCCCGGCCTACCCGACGGCGCCTGCGTCGACGAGGCGGGGTGCTTCTGGGTCGCCTGCGTGTACGGCTGGTCGCTGCTGCGCGCCACCCCCGACGGCACGGTCGACCGGATCGTCGAGCTGCCGATCGAGAAGCCCACCATGCCGGCCTTCGGCGGGGCCGGCCTCGACACCGTCTTCGTCACCTCGATCAGCAGCGGAGGCTCCGTCCGGTCCGCTCCGGGCCAGCCCCTGGCGGGCGGGCTGTTCGC
>JBFJYB010000266.1:0-4092 GCA_041622835.1 Acidimicrobiales bacterium
GCAGCCAGGATCCCCAGAAGCACTCGACCGACCTGGCGTGAGCTCATGCGGTGTCCCCGTCCGTGAGTCGTCCCGTCGGGGTCGACGTTAGCACTGCCCACTCGCGGCGTGGCGACGGCGCGACACCTCTACTGGTCGACGAAGAACGCGGCCAGGTCGGCCTCGAGCTCGGTGAGGATCTTGTCGGCCGTTGCCGCTCTGACGTTGCGTCGCGTGGCCGCGAAGGCCTGCCGGTTGACCGACCCGGCCAGCTGGAGAGCGGCGGCGCGTGCCTCGGACTCGACCATCTCCGGGGCGACGACCCGGTCGAGGAAGCCGACGTCGGTGGCCTCCACCGGGCTGTAGACCCGCCCGTGCATGGTGGCGGCGGTGACGTGGCGCCGCGACAGCCGGTCCTGGGCCAGGTCGACGGCGAACTGCGGCAGGACCATCCCGATGGTGACCTCGGGGAGGCCGATCTTGTAGTCGCCGTCGGCACCGATGCGCACGTCGCTCGCCATCAACAAGATGGCGCCGGCCGCCACCGCGTGGCCGGTGCACGCCGCCACCACCGGGATGTCGAGGGTGTAGATCCGGGCGAACAAGCGGGCCCCGGCGCCGACCAGGCCGGTGACCGCCTCGCGGCCGCCCCGCATCACCTCCAGGTCGAAGCCGGCCGAGAACCGATCGGGTCGCCCGACGATCACCACGGCCAGAGCATCGCTGGTCGCCCGGTCGAGAGCGGCCCCGATGCCGTCGATCACACCGTGGCCGAGGGCGTTGGCCTTGCCATCGTCGATTCTGATGACGGCGACGTCGCCGTCGATCTCCGTGGTCACCGCTGGTTCACTCATGGCCAGATGGTACCCGTGGGTAACTTTGCTCATTGGGACACGCCACCGGCCGAGAGACACTGGGAAGGAGCAGCGTCGACGGAGGTAACTCCCGACGGTGCAGGAACCCCCGGTCGATACCCGCCATCGCCGGGGGTTCCATCTCTTTTGTTCTTGTTCGCCGCCGCCGTCCGTGGCGGCGGCGAACGTGTCGCCCTGCGGCGTCGCGGCCGTCGGGCGAGGGGCCGGTAGCGTGCGGGGATGTCGCCGCCGGCCGTGCGAACCGACGGGCTGGTCCGCCGCTTCGGCGACATCGTCGCCGTCGACGGGGTCGACATCGAGGTCGCCCGCGGAGAGATCTACGGGTTTCTCGGTCCCAACGGTGCCGGCAAGTCCACGTTCGCCCGGATGCTGTGCACCCTGCTCGTCCCCTCGGCCGGTCGGGCCGAGGTCGCCGGCTTCGACGTCGTCACCGACGCGCTCGCGGTTCGGCTCCGCATCGGGGTCGCCCTCCAGGACGCAGCACTGGACGACAAGCTCACCGGCCTCGAGCAGCTTGCGGTCCAGGCCCGCGTCTACGGGCTGCGTCGCGACGAGATCCGCACCCGCATCCCCGCGGTGCTGCCCCTGGTCGACCAGGGGGCCCTCGGCCGCCGGATCGGGACCTACTCGGGCGGCATGCGGCGCCGGCTCGACCTGGCTGCCGCGCTGATCCACAACCCCGAGATCGTGTTCTTCGACGAGCCGACGACCGGCCTCGACCCGCTGAGCCGGGCCACCGTGTGGGACGAGGTGAGGCGGCTCAACCAGGAGCACGGGCTGACCGTGTTCCTCACCACGCAGTACCTCGACGAGGCCGACGCGCTCGCCGACCGCGTGGGGATCATCGACCACGGCCGGCTCGTCGCCGAGGACACCCCCGACGAGCTGAAGCGGGCCCTGGGCAGCGACGTGATCGTGGCCCAGGTGGCGGGCGATCCCGGCCTCGCTCGGGACGCGGTGGCGGGTCTGGCGGGGGTCACCGGCGTCGAGGTCATCGACACCGAGGTGATCATCAGGACCGATCGGGGCGGTCAGCTGCTCAGCCCGGTCGCGGTCGCCCTCGACGGCAGCGGCTGCCAGGTCGTCGAGCTGGCGATGCGGCGCCCGACGCTCGACGACGTGTTCATGGAGGCCACCGGCGGGCACCTCCGGGAGCCGGGCAGCTCGTGAGCGAGATCCGCGCCCGGTCGGTCGGCTTCGGCCGCGACGTCGGCACCATCGCCGCCCGGGCGGTCCGGCTGCTGCCCCGAGATCTGGAAGGCGTCGTGCCGCCGCTCATCGCCGCCGTCTTCGTGCTCGTCGTCACGATCGGCTCGCTCCAGGACCTGGCCGGCTTCGCCGACATCGGCATCGACTACAAGGAGTTCCAGCTGCCCACCGCGGTCGTGTTCGGAATCACCGGCATGAGCCGGGCCTACGCGCTGGTCCTCGACATCCAGGGCGGCTACTTCGACCGGCTGCTCATGAGCCCGGTGTCGAGGCTGGCCATCCTGCTCGGGTTGATGGTCGCCGACGTCCTCCTCGTCGGGGTGGTGTCGGCGCTCATCCTCTCGATGGGACTCGTGCTCGGAGCCTGGCCGGCGACCGGCGTGCCCGGCGCACTGGTGTTCATCGGCCTGAGCGCGCTGTGGGGCCTTGCCTTCGCCGGCTTCCCCTACGCACTGGCCCTCAGAACCGGCAACCCGGCTGCGGTCGCCGGGAGCTGGGTGCTGTCGTTCCCCTTCATCTTGTTGACGACCGCCTTCGTGCCCCGCGACGCCATGACCGACTGGCTGTCGGCCGTCGCGGCATGGAACCCCGCGACCTACCTGCTCGAGGGCCAGCGGTCGCTGTTCACCGACTGGGACGCGGCCGCGGTCGGGAAGGCGTTGGCCGGCATCGCGGTGCTGGCGGCAGTCAGCATGCCCATCGCCTTCCTCGCGCTGCGCGGGCGCACGCGGCGGGGCTGACCGGTGGCGATCCTGGTCGACGCCGACTCGGTCTCGGCGTCGCGTCCGGGCCGGATGCTCTTCGACCGGCTGTCGGTGACGATCTCGTCGACCGACCGGCTCGGCCTGGTCGGGCTCAACGGCACGGGGAAATCGACCCTGCTGCGCGTCCTGGCCGGCACCGAGCCGCCCGAGTCGGGCGAGCTGCGGCGGGGTCGCGACACGAGGGTCGTGATGCTCGACCAGCGGCCCGTGCTCGGCGAGGGCCGGGTGCGCGACGTCGTCTCGCCGTCCGACGGTGCCGGTGTCTGGGAGATCGAGGCGGTGCTCGACCGGCTCGGCATGACGCCCAAGCTCGACGTCGACGTGGCCACGCTCTCGGGCGGCGAAGCCAAGCGGGTCGCGCTGGCTCGGGCCCTCGTGCGCGAGGCCGATCTGCTGCTGCTCGACGAGCCGACCAACCACCTCGACATCGACGCCATCGCCTGGCTCGAGGATCGGCTGGCCCGGTTCCGGGGCGGGCTCGTGATCGTCACCCACGATCGGCATGTGCTCGACCGGGTGGCCACGCGCGTCCTCGAGCTGGAGCGGGGGCGCGCCCACGTGCACGAGGGCGGCTACGACGCCTACCTCCGAGCCCGGGCGCGACGGGCCGAGAAGGCGGCCGGCGCCGAGGCGGTCCGCCGCAACCTGGCCCGCCGCGAGCTGGCGTGGCTCCGGCGGGGCGCCAAGGCCCGCACCCGCAAGCCGAAGGCCCGCCGCACTGCGGCCGTGGAGCTGGTCGAGAGCCGGGTCGACCAGCCGGAGCGGGCGGGCCCGCTGGACCTGCACCTGGGGACCCCCCGTCTCGGCGACAAGGTGATCGACCTCGCCGATGTCGGGCACGGCTGGGACGGGCAGTGGCTGTTCCGATCGGTCGAGCTGTCGCTCGAGGGCCGCTCCCGGCTCGGCATCGTCGGTGTGAACGGCTCGGGGAAGTCCACGCTGCTCGACGTGATCGCCGGTCGTATCGACCCGCGCCAGGGCACCTGCGAGCACGGCCCGACCGTCGCGGTCGGCTACTACGACCAGACCGGCCGGACCCTCGATCCCGACGCGACGGTCGGCGAGACCGTGGCGGGCGGACGCGAGCCGAGCTGGCACGACGCGGCCCTGATGGAGCGCTTCTGGTTCGATGCCGACGCGCAGCGATCACCCGTCTCGCTGCTCTCCGGAGGCGAGCGGCGGCGGCTCCAGCTGGTGCTGGTGCTGGCCGAGCGGCCCAACGTGATGCTGCTGGACGAGCCGACCAACGACCTCGACCTCGACAC
>JBFJYB010000267.1:0-4077 GCA_041622835.1 Acidimicrobiales bacterium
GAGGGCGGTGAGCTGCCGGGCGGGCCGCCAGGACTGCGGGTCGAACAGGGCCTGGATGGCGACGCCGTCGACGACCGCGATCAGCCGCTCGGCCTCGGCCCGAGCCTCGGCGCCGGTCGCCCGTCCCGACGCCTCGACCAGCCTCGCCACCCGGTCCCGGAAGTCGCGGTATGCGTCGCGCTGGATCGTGGCCAGCTCGGCGTCGCCGCTCGCCTGGGCGCAGAACGCCACGGTCACCACCCAGTGCAGCCTCGAGTGCTCGTCGAGCGGCAGCGCGCCCACGAGGGTGTCGCGCAGGGCATCGTCGGGTGGGCGGGTGGCCCGGTCGCGATGGCGGGTCCGGCGCTGCCGCAGCGACGTCTCCAGCGTGAACCGGAGCAGCTCACGCTTGTCGGTGAAGTAGTGGACGAGCGTGCCGGTGGTCCAGCCCGCCTCGGCCGCGACCTCCCGCATCGAGGCGCCGCCGATGCCGACCCGGGCGATCACCCTGGCGGCGGCGTCGGCCAGCTCGGCCCGCCGCTCGTCGACGTCCACCACCTTCGGCATTGACCTAAGATATCACAACTGTTAGAAATAAGGACTCGCTCCCTACCTGAAGATCGCCACGAGAGGTGACCAATGGTCCACGTCCCCACCCGCGGTGAGGTCCCCGTCCGCCTCGGGCCCACCGTCGACCCGCTGATCCCGCCCATCGGGCCGACCACCATGGCGCGCGACGTCTACACCGACCCGGTGCGCTTCGAGCTCGAGCGCGAGCGGGTGCTGGGCCGGCACTGGATCATCGCCGGCCGCAGCGAGCAGATCGCCGAGGCGGGGAGCTGGCTGACCTTCGAGGGTCATGGCGAAACCGTGGTGGTCACCCGCCAGCCCGACGGCTCGGTCGCCGGCTTCCACAACGTGTGCCAGCACCGGGGGGCCGCCATCGTCGGCGAGCTCGCCGGTTGCGGCGCCCGTCGCTTCACCTGCCCGTACCACGGCTGGGTCTACGACACGACCGGCGACATCGTCGGGGTCCCCGAGCGGGAGGACTTCGACCCCGCCCACCTCGACGGGCTCCGGGCGCCGGCCGTGGCCGCCGACGAGTGGGGTGGCTGGGTCTGGGTCAACCTGGCCGGACCCGACGACGCGCCACCGCTGCTCGAGGCGATCGGCCCCGAGATCGCCGCCGACCTCGGACGGTTCCGCATGGAGGACATGGTCGTCCACGAGGTCGTCGAGTGGGACGTGCCGGTGAGCTACAAGGCGATCGTCGACGGCTTCAACGAGATCTACCACACCAAGCAGCTGCACGGCGTCCCGGCCGACTGGGTGCGGGCCGCCAAGGAGACCTCGTTCCACATCACCGGCGACAACTACATGTGCTTCGTGCCCCGCGCCGACCACCTCGACGCCCTCGCCGAGGACCCCGATCACCACCGCTACGCCATCTGCCACTACGTGGTGTTCCCGAACACGGTGTTCAACTGCAACCCGGAGCACATCCAGGTGTTCAACCCGATCCCCATCGACGTCGATCGCACCCGCTTCCTGTGCTGGGAGCTGATCTACGCCGGCAACGAGGCCGATCCCACCTACGCCGAGTACCACGAGCGCACCATGAGGCACTGGGCCGGGCTGAAGCGGGTGGTGGGCGAGGACATCGACATCTACCGGCAGCTCGAGCGCACCAAGCGCTCCAGCGGCTACACCCGCCACGTGCTGCAGGGACGCGAGTGCAAGATCGCCCACTACCACGAGAACATGGACGCCAAGATCCGGGGCGGGTCGGCCTGATCCACGCGCCGCATGGCTGAGGCCCCCGACCGCCGCGACGTCGACCTCGTGGTCGTCGGGTCGGGAGGGGCCGGGCTCTGCGCGGCGCTGACCGCCCACGACCGCGGCGCCCGGCGGATCCTGGTCGCGGAGAGCGAGGGCGTGGTCGGCGGGTCGTCGCGGCTGTCGGGCGGGCTCGTCATGGGCGCCGGCACCCGCCACCAGCGCGCCGCCGGCATCGACGACGATGCCGACGCGCTGTTCCACGACTACATGGCCGTCAACCGCTGGAACGTCGACGCTGCGGTCGTGCGGCGCCTCTGCGAGAAGTCGGGCCCGGTCGTCGACTGGCTCACCGACCTGGGCGTCGAGTTCCACCCCGACCTCGTGGTCGGCGGCGACGAGCTCACCCCCCGGGTCCACCTCCCGATCGGGGCCGGTCAGGCCATCGTCGACGTGCTGCACCGCCACTGCCGGGAACGCGACATCGACATCGCGCTCGGACAACGCGTCGACCGGCTGCTGGTCGCCGACGGGCAGGTCTACGGGGTCGCGGTCGGCGACGACGAGATCACCGCCCACGCCGTGGTCATCGCCACCGGCGGGTTCGGCGCAAGCCCGGACAAGCTGGCGGAGTTCTATCCGTCGGCGGCCGCGACCGGGTGGGCCTGGTACATCGGCGCCGACGGGGCACGGGGTGACGCCCTCGACCTCGGCGCCCAGGTCGGCGCCCAGGTCACCGGCCACGACCGGGGCCTGCGCCTGCTGGACGTCGGCTTCGACCACGTGTACGAGGCGTTCCTGCCGGGCTGGCTGGTCCTCGTCGACGCCACCGGCCACCGCTTCATCGACGAGACCGCGCCGTACGGGCTGCTCGACTTCGCGGTCCGCGAGCGGGGCGACCGGGCGTGGGTCGTCTTCGATCACGCCGCCCTGCACGGACCCCCGGGCACAGGGGCGCTGGCCAAGGTGCTGCCGGGACGATCGCCGTCGCCGAGCCGGCACTGGAACCCGGACCTGGTCGCAGCCATGCAGGCGCAGGGCCGGGTCGAAGTGACCGACAGCGTCGCGGCGCTGGCCGAGGCCCTCGGGCTCCCGGCCGACGAGCTGATCGGCACCGTCGCCCGCTACAACCGTTTCGTCGCGGCCGGTGCCGACGCCCAGTGCGGCAAGGACGCCCGCTTCCTGGTTCCGATCGAGACCGGCCCGTTCTACGGCGCCGAGCTCCGCCCGGCCACGGTCTGCTCCACCGCCTGCGGGCTCCGGATCACCCCCGACGCCGAGGTGCTCGACCAGGCCGACCGACCGATCCCCGGTCTCTACGCGGCCGGCGAGTGCACCGGCGGGGTGGTCGGCGCCCAGTACGTCGGCAGCGGCAACAACTACGCCAACTGCACCGTCGTCGGCCACATCGCCGGCGCGGCCGCCGCCACCCGGGCGAGCGCGGGCTGACCTGGCGCAGGTCGTTCCCGGGCATGGGACAGCCCGGCCCGTTGTCGGTCTCGCCCTCCGCCTCGACCTGGCGCCGGCCCGGGCCGGCGTCGAGGTGAGCTCGTCGTGGCGTTGCCGCACGGGCGAGACCGCCTCGTCGCCTCGGTGAGGGATCTTCTCGGGTCGGGCCGGAACCGGGATGGCCCGGCGAACGTCGAATCGGATCATGGTCCCGAACCCGGGACCACCGAACCCCCGACGACCGCGTCGTCGATGTCTGGAGTAGACGATGTTCACTCAGAAGTCCGCCACCCCGGAACGAGGACGACCGGAGATGCCGGTCCGCGCGACGTGGTTGGTCGCGGCGACCGCGATCACCGTCCTCGCCCTGGCAGCGAACGCCCTCACCTCGGGCGACGACGGGCCCGACCCCGAGCAGGCCGGGTCACCCCTCGTCCTCAGCCTTGGTGCGGGCGAGGCCATGGCCTCGTGCCTGCCGCTCGAGGTCGAGATCCTTGCCGACATGTCGCCGGCGTTCGCGGCGACGGCCACCGCAATCGAGGGCGACGTGATCACGCTCGCCGTCGACCACTGGTACACGGGCGGCAACGCCGACACCGTCGAGCTGCGATCCCAGCCCGGCCAGGGTGGCCTCATCGCCGGCTTCGACTTCCAGGTCGGCCAGCGATACCTGGTCACCGCCGCCCAGGGCACGGTCAACTTCTGCGGCTACAGCGGCCCGGCCACCGCCGAGCTCACCGCCCTGTTCGACCAGGCCTTCGGCGCCTGACTCGGTCAGCGCTCGATGCCGGGCCGGAGCGATCCGGGCGGCGTCGAGCGCACGGCCAGCCCGATCACCGCCCCGAGGACCGCCGGGATGGCGACCACCACGAC
>JBFJYB010000268.1:0-4052 GCA_041622835.1 Acidimicrobiales bacterium
GAGGTCGTCGTCGCTGAAGGTCGCGCCGTCGGGCAGCTCGAAGTCGTAGTAGAAGCCGTCCTCGATGGGAGGGCCGATGGCGAAGGTGGCGCCGGGCCACAGGCTGAGCACCGCCTGGGCCAGCACGTGGGCCGTCGAGTGCCGAATGGTGTGGAGGCCGCGGTCGGAGTCGGCGACCACGATCTCGACCGACTCGCCGTCGCGCAGCTCGTGGTCGAGGTCGGCCTCGACGCCGTCGACGACCGCGATCAACGCGTCCTTGGCGAGGCGGGGACCGATGTCGGCCGCCAGGTCCGCAACCGTCGCGCCAGGGTCGAGCCGCCGCGACGAGCCGTCGGGCAGGGAGACCTCGATGGTCGACGTGGACGGGGGGCGGTCCGGCATCGGCCCGATGGTATCGGGCGGGCTCGCCGGCTCTGAGGGGTTCAGGACACTAGGCCGTGCTGAGCACGTCGGCCGAGGACCGGCGGGGAGCGAGCGGTGCCTCGGCGCCCTTGGTCGCGTACTCGTCGACGTAGCGCTGGCCCGACAGCCGGGCCACCTCGAACATCACGAGGTCGGTGATCTGACGGTAGATCCTGGGATCGCCGGCCTGGTCGAGCCACGGGATCGGGTCGACCGGCTCGCCGAAGCTGACCTTGATCTCCATGAACGGCTTGGGCAGGGGTGCGTCGGGGGGCTGCACCTCACGGGTCCCCTGGAGCCCGATCGGGATGATGGGCGCCCCAGTGCGCAGGGCGAGGCGGGCCACGCCGGTGTGGCCCCTGTAGAGGAGCCCGGTGCGCGAACGGGTGCCCTCGGGGTAGATGCCGAACACACCGCCGGCGTCGAGCACCTTGGCGGCTGCGTCGAGCGCGCCCTGGCTCTTCGATCCGCCGCTGCGATCGATCGGGATCATGCCCAGCGCCGGGAAGAGGTGCTTGGTCTTCCAGTCGTCGAGGTACTCGGCCTTCCCGACGTAGATCACCGGACGGGGAACCACCGCGGGCACGACGAACGAGTCGAGGACCGAGGTGTGGTTGGGGGCGAGGATCGCCGGCCCCTCCGTCGGCACGTGCTCCAGCCCGGTCACGTCGAACCGCCAGAGGAAGTGGAACGCCGGCTTGAGGACCACCATCGCCACCGGCGCCAGCCAACCTGCTTCTCGCTTCATTGCCGTCAGTCTCGCAGATCCACCCCGAGCAGGAGCGCGGCCTCGGTGACGGCCTGCCCGGCGTCGGTCGCGGCGTCGACCGCGTCGACCGCGCCCGGCGTGTCGAGGTCGTCGTCGAGGGCGGCCCGTACCTGGGCGAGGCCGAGCTCGGGGCCAGCCGTGTTGCGGGCGGCGGCCCGCCACCGGCCGAGGCGCTCGTCGGCGACCGGCATCAGCTCGTCGTGCCACTCCCACGAGTCGCGGTAGTGGTGGGCGACGATCGCCAGGCGGACCGCCCTGGGGTCGTGGTTCTCGAGCAGGTCGCTGATGAACACAAGGTTTCCCAGCGACTTCGACATCTTCTCGCCGTCCTTCCTCACCATCGCCTGGTGCATCCAGTGGCGCACGAACCGCTCGCCGGTCGCGGCCTCGGACTGGGCGGCCTCGCACTCGTGGTGGGGGAACACCAGGTCGGCGCCCCCACCGTGGAGGTCGATGGTCGTGTCCAGCTCGCGCAGCGCCAGCGCCGAGCACTCGATGTGCCACCCGGGGCGGCCCGGGCCCCACAGCGAGTCCCACGCCGGTTCGTCGGGGGCCGACGGCTGCCACAGCACGAAGTCGAGCGGGTCAGCCTTGTTGGGGTCGTCGGGTTGGCCGCCGCGCTCGGCTGCCAGCGCGAGCATCGCTTCGCGGTCGAGGTGACTGACCTGACCGAACCGCGGGAACGACGAGACGTCGAAGTACACCCCGCCGCCCGACTCGTAGGCGTGGCCGCGGTCGAGCACCATGCCGATGAAGCCGCGGATGTCGGCGATCGCCGAGGTCGCCCGCGGCTCGCTCCAGCTCGGGAGCATGCCGAGGGCCTTCATGTCGGCGTCGAAGCGGGCCGTCTCGCTGGCGGCGAGGTCGAGGTAGTGGACCCCGAGCTCGCGTGCCTTGCGCAGCAGGTCGTCGTCGACGTCGGTGACGTTGCGGACGCAACGCGTCTCGTGCCCCATGTCACGCAGTCGGCGTTGCAGGACGTCGTAGGCGATGTAGACCGCGGCGTGCCCGAGGTGGGTGGAGTCGTAGGGCGTGATCCCGCACGTGTACATCATGACCACGGGACCGGGCTCGAAGGGCACGACGTCCCGTCGTGCCGTGTCGTACAGGCGCACCCGCTACTCGCCGCCGGACAACCCGGTGAACCGGACCGCGACCCGGCTCTTGTACCGGATGTTGAGCTGCAACAGCACCGCGGCGAACGCCTCGATCGGGGCGGCGTTCGACAGCTCGCCGGCGTCGAGCGGGCGCACGCCCGGGATCTTGGCCACGATCTCGGTGGTGCGCTCGGTCGCGCTCGGGTGGTCGGAGCAGATGAGGACGTCGGAGGGCACCGGCTCGTCGATCTGCCCCAGCTCGCGCGCCGGCACGTGGTGGAGGGCGGCGGCGATCTGGGCCTGGGGCACGGCCGCCTGCACGCTGGCGGCCACCGAGCCGCGGGGCGGGACGAGGGGCTGGAACTCGCGGCCGACCTTGGCGAGGGCGTTGGCCATGCAGATCACGACCTTGCCGCTGAGCTGGGCCGCCACCGACTCGGCGGTCTCGGCCGCTGCGTCCCACGGCGTGGCGACCACGACGACCGACGCGCCGGCCGCGTCGCGGTTGTCGCCGGCGTCGAGCGAGAGATCGTGGTCGGCCCACTTCTCGAGGAGCTGGTCGCGGACCTCCATCGCCCGGTACCGGGAGCGCGACCCGATGACGATGTCGTAGCCGATCGACGAGAGCCGGGCGGCGAGGGAGCGTCCGGCCGGACCGGTGGCCCCGAGAATCCCGATGTTCACGGCGCAACCCTAGTGCGGCGGCCCGAGACCCACCGTCGCCGGGCCGGGAGGAGGCCGGCCGGTAACGTGGCCGCCGGCCCACCGTTCAGACGGGCCGGAGGCCCGGAGAACGAACGCAGGAACAAGGAGCGCTCCGCGATGGCAATCCTCGACGGCAAACGGATCCTCGTCACCGGGGTGCTCACCGACGCGTCCCTCGCCTTCGGCGTGGCCAAGGTGGCCCAGGAGGAGGGGGCCGACGTGGTGCTGACCGGGGCCGGTCGTGGTCTCCGCCTCACCCAGCGAACGGCCCGCAAGCTTCCGGTCGAGCCCGAGGTGCTCGAGCTCGACGTCACCGACGCCAGCCACGTCGCCGCGGTGCGGGAGGCGCTGGCGGCCAGGTGGGGGCAGGTCGACGGGGCGCTCCACGCCATCGGCTTCGCGCCGGAGGCGTGCCTCGGGGGCGACTTCCTCGCCGCCGGATGGGACGACGTCTCGGTGGCGGTCGAGATATCGGCCTACTCCTTGAAGACGCTGGCCGAGCTGGTGGCGCCGCTGATGCCCGACGGCGGCTCGCTCGTCGGGCTCGACTTCGACGCGACGGTCGCCTGGCCGGCCTACGACTGGATGGGCGTGGCCAAGGCCGCGTTCGAGTCGACGGCCCGCTACCTCGCCCGAGACCTCGGCCCGCGGGGCATCCGGGTGAATCTGGTCGCGGCGGGGCCGATCCGCACCCTGGCCGCCAAGTCGATCCCGGGCTTCGCCCAGTTCGAGGACGCGTGGGACGAGCGGGCGCCGCTCGGCTGGGACGTCCACGACGGCTCGGGTGTGGCCCGGTCCTGTGTCGCCCTGCTCAGCGACTGGTTCCCCCAGACGACCGGGGAGATCGTCCACGTCGACGGCGGGTACCACGCCATCGGCGCCTGAGATCGCCCCGTCGCGCCGGCGGGTACCACGCCATCGGCGCCTGAGATCGCCCGTCGCGCCGGCGGCGCAGGGCGACACACGAGGCGTCGCCACGGAGGGCGACGGCGAACCGCGCGGTCTTCGAGCGGCCATGGATGGCCGCTCGTTCGGAGCACTGGTCCCAGCCAGGTCGCCCGTCGCGCCGGCGGTGC
>JBFJYB010000269.1:0-4048 GCA_041622835.1 Acidimicrobiales bacterium
GATCTCCGCGAGCGCGGCGGCGCGCCGTTTCGGGACCGAGAGGTCGAGCGAGTCGTTGAGCTGGTCGATCGGGAGCTCGACGCGGCCCTCGATGTGGTCGATGCCGAGCCCGATCACGGCCCGCATGCCCTTCCACCACGAGGCCTCGTCGAGGTCGACGACCTGGGTCGTGCGGTCGGCCGTGTACCGGAGCAGGTGGTCGGCCTCGTTGGCCAGGACCCCGCCGCTCCAGTCGCTGGCGATGAGCAGCAGCGCGTCGGCGTCGGCATTGGCCTCGATCACCGCGTCGTAGCTCACGGTGAACTGCCGGGGGACCGAGTCGAACCGCTCGAGCACCTCGAACTCGAAGATCGCGTAGTTGTCCCGCGAGGCGGAGAGGAAGTCGATGCCGTCGAACTCGATGGGCCAGGTGGTCAGCCCGTCGCCGATGGCGAGGTGGTCGGAGAGGTAGTCGATGATGAGCCGGTCGTTGGCCTCGATCTCCGCGAGCGCGGCGGCGCGCCGTTTCGGGACCGAGAGGTCGAGCGAGTCGTTGAGCTGGTCGATCGGGAGCTCGACGCGGCCCTCGATGTGGTCCTCGAAGATCTCGAGGTACACGTAGCTCTGGTCGCCCGTGTGGGCCGACGCCGGCGAGACCCCGGCGGCGAGAGCGGCACCCAGCACCGCCACGAAGATGAGCAGGCGTCCGGTCGGTCTCATGCGAGCCTTTCAGCCGACCCCGAGGAGACGGGCGATCACGTTGCGCTGGATCTCCGAGGTGCCCGAGTAGCTCAAGCCCCCGAGCGCGTCCCGGAGCTCGCGCTCGACCTCGAACTGCGACACGTACCCTCGGGCCCCGAAGATCGTGCTGGCGTCCATGGCCGAGGCGACCGCAGCCTCGCTGGCGACGAGCTTGGTCATAGCCGCGGCGATCGAGGAGGGCCGGCCCCGGTCGAGCAGGAGCGCGGTCTTGTACAGGAACAGGCGGGCCGTCTCGTGCCGGACCTTCATGTCGGCGATGCGATGCGACACGCCCTGGAACTCGCCGATCGGCCGTCCCGACTGCGTGCGGCTGCGGGCGAACTCGACGACCGCCTCGAGCGTTCGCTCCATGGCGCCGACCTGGGTGGCGAACACGAGCGCCCGCTCGGTGTCCATGGCCGAGGTGAAGATGCTGGCGCCGGCCCCCTCGGGCCCGAGCCGGGCCGACTCGGGCACGGCGACGTCGGCCAGCTCGATGTCGCCGAACGGGGTCGTGCGCAGGCCCATCTTCTCCCGGTTGGGATGCAGGGTCACGCCCTGGGTGTCGGCGGGGAAGACGAAGGCGCTGATGCCCCACTTCCCCGCGTCGGGGTCGGTCGACGCGAAGGCCAGGATCAGGTCGCACCGCGGCGCAAGGGTGATGAAGGCCTTGTAGCCGGAGAGCTCGTAGCCCGACGCCGTGCGCCGGGCGCGGGAGGTCATGGCGAACGCGTCCGAGCCCGACTCGAGCTCGGTCATGGCGAAGGCGGCGCGGGACGTGCCGTCGCACAGCCCGGGGAGCCACTCGGCCTTCTGGTCCTCGGTGCCGAACGTCTCCAGCGCGACCTGGGTGCTCACGATCTGGCTGGCGACGGCATAGGACAGTCCGTTGTCGCGGCAGCCGTAGCCGAGGCCCTCCAGCACCAGCGACGCGGTGAGGTGGTCGCGGCCCTGCCCCCCGTAGGCCTCGGGGACGATCAGGCCCTGGACGCCCCGTTCGGCGCAGCGGCGCCAGTCCTCCTCGGAGAACAGGCTGTCGCGGTCGGCCTCCACGCGGTCGCGCGTGGCGAGCTCGGCCGCCGCCCACTTCGCCGTCTCGACCTTGAGCTCGTGGTCGGGGTCGAGCAGCGCCTCGACGGCGAGGTCGGTCATGCCCGGAGCCGTGCGCAGGGGCGTCCGAGGCGCTGATGGTGAGGCACGGCACAATCGTAGAGTGCGAGGGCTCAATCACCTGCTCGACGCCGACCGCATCGACCCCGGGGCGCCGGCGGTCGGCGACGGTGACCGCTCCGTCGACTACGCGCAGCTCGCCGACCGCGCCGGTCGTCTGAGCGCCGCGCTGGTCGACGCCGGGGTCGGGCCCGGCGACCGGGTGGGGATCCACCTGCGCAAGTCGGTCGAGTCGATGGTGGCCGTCCACGCTGTGCTGCGGGCCGGAGCGGTGTACGTTCCGCTCGACCGGGCTGCGCCAACCGACTACGTCGCCGGATTGATGCGCGATTGCGGGGTCGCGGTCGCCGTGAGCGACGCCTCGCCCGGACAGCTCGCCGAGCTGAGCACGCAGACCCCGCTGGGCGTCGTCGTGGGTCCCGATGCCGCCGGTCCCGGACCGAGGGTCGTCCCGTGGACGGCCGTCGCCGGGTACGAGCCGGCGCCAGCCGTCGAGGTCGCGACCGACGATCCTGCCTACGTCATCTACACGTCGGGGTCGACCGGCCGGCCCAAGGGGATCGTCCACACCCACGGGAGCGGGCTCGCCTACGCACGGCTCGCGGCCGCCACCTACGGGTTGCGCCCCGACGACCGGATGGCCAACGTCGCGCCGCTGCACTTCGACCAGTCGACGTTCGAGGTGCTGGCCGGTCCGCTGGCCGGGAGCTTCGTCCTCGTGATCCCCGACCCCGTGCTGCGCTTCCCGGCCAGCGTCACCGAGCTGATCGAGCGCGAACGGGTCACGATCTGGTACTCGGTTCCCTACCTCCTCCTCCAGTTGCTCCGGCGCGGCGTGCTCGACCAGCGCGACCTGTCGTCGTTGCGCTGGGTGCTGTTCGGCGGTGAGGTCTTCCCTCCCGGACTGCTCGCCGAGCTGATGGAGCAGTTGCCCCACGCCCGCTTCTCGAACGTGTACGGACCGGCCGAGGTCAACCAGTGCACCTACTACCACCTCGACGAGCCGCCGCCAGCCGACGAGCCGGTCCCCGTCGGTCGGGCGTGGGACGACACCGAGCTGGTGGTCGTCGACGACGACGACCACCCCGTCGGAGCCGGCTGCGAGGGCGAGCTGCTCGTCCGCTCCACCACCGTGATGAGCGGCTACTGGGGGCAGCCCGAAGCCACCGAGGCTGCGTTCCGGACGCTCGCCGGCGCGGCGTCCGACGGTGCTCGGTGGTACGCGACCGGCGACCTGGTCGCCGAGCGACCCGACGGCGACCTGGTGTTCCTCGGTCGCGCCGACCACCAGGTGAAGGTCCGCGGGCACCGCGTCGAGCTCGAGGCGGTCGAGTCGGCCATGCAGGAGCTCGACGGCGTGTCCGAGGCCGCCGCCGTGGTGCGAGGCACCGAAGCCATCGTCGCGCTGGTCGTCGCCGACGGCTCGCTCGATGCCGATGCGGTGCTGGCCTCGCTACGCGAGCGCCTACCCTCCTATGCCGTGCCGGCCCAGATCGTCGAGGTCCCCCGCTTGCCGCGGACCGCCACGGCCAAGATCGACCGTGAGCGGACGCGCGAGCTGCTGGTCGACCGATCGTGAGCGTCGAAGCCGACCTCCTCTCGTTCATCGAGACCGAGCTCGCGCCGAGCGAGCCACTCGACCGCGACACCGACCTCCTGCTCACGGGGTTGGTCGACTCGCTCGGCGTGATGCGCATCGTCGAGTGGATCGAGCGGTCGCAGGGAATCGAGGTTCATCCGGCCGACGTCATCCTGGAGAACTTCCGCACGGTGGGGGCGATGGCCGACTACGTGGGCCGGCGGCGGGTCAGCTCGGGCTAGCCCTCGGCCAGGAGACGGCGGACCTGGTTCACAGGATCCCGTCCAGGAACGCGTCGAGCTCGTCCTGGTCGAGCCCCGCCTCGGGGAAGTCCGACGGGGTGAACCCGCCCGCGTCCGGATTGCGGCACCACTCGATCAGGCGCGCCAGGGCGTTGGCGAAGCTCTCGGCCACGCGCTCGATGGTCGGCGTGCGGTGCCGCTCGTCGCTGTACTGCCAGTCGACGACGAGCCGGGAGTCGCGCACGGCGGCCACGATCTCGATCAGGTGCACCCGCTCGTTGGCCGGGTGCCGGGAGCTGCCGTCGGCTCCGGGGACCGGCCGGAGGAGCCCGGCGGA
>JBFJYB010000270.1:0-4025 GCA_041622835.1 Acidimicrobiales bacterium
CCGACGCCCTCACCGCCACACGGCGCACCGACCGGGGCGGCCGCGACCTGCTGCACATCCGCGGACCGGCCGTCGTCTCCGTCGAGGGGTCCGTCGCGCGGCTCCGGCGGGCCGGCCTCCCGGCGCTGCTCCAGTCGCGGGACGCGACGATCCACGTCGAGGACCCGGAGCAGAAGCGGCGCGCCCGCACCCGGGTCGTCGCGAGCCGGCCGTACCGACCCCGGCCCCGTTTGGTTGCGGCACCAGACCCCGCGGCGCCGCCACTACGCCGTATTCTCGACCTGACCGACGCCATGACCGAACGCACTCCGCCCCGCCTCCTCGAGCTCGCCGCCGGCCCGGCGGCCGATGCCATCGTCGCCCAGCTCGTCGAGTGGGGGTACGTGGCCGAGGCCACCACCGCGACGGGAGGCGACCGGCCATGACCGAGCTCGGCCAGCTGACCTGGACCGAAGTCGACGTCCTCGACCGGAAGGTGCTGCTGGTGCCGCTCGGGTCGACCGAGCAGCACGGCCCCCACCTCCCGTCCGACACCGACACGTTGGTGGCCACCGAGCTCGCATCGAGGGCCGCGCTCATCACCGACTCTCTGGTCGCCCCCGCCGTTCCCTACGGGGCGAGCGGCGAGCACGCCGACTTCCCCGGCACGATCTCGGTCGGTAGCCAGACGCTGGCCGAGCTGCTGATCGAGCTCGGCCGGTCGGCGGTTCCGCCCTTCGAGCACGTCGTGTTCGTCAACGCGCACGGAGGCAACACCGAGGCCCTGACGCTGGCCACCGAGGTGCTCCACGCCGAAGGGCGCGGCGTCAGGAGCTGGTCGGCCATGGTGCCCGACGGCGACGCGCACGCAGGGCACACCGAGACGTCGCTCATGCTGGCCATCGCGCCCGACAGCGTCCAGCTCCACCGGCTCGAGCCCGGCAACACGACGCCCATCGCCGAGCTGCTCCCGGCCCTCCGGGCCGACGGGGTGCGCGCCCACTCCCCTACCGGCGTGCTCGGCGACCCCACCGCCGCCACCGCCCACCACGGGCAGGCCCTGCTCGGCCATCTCGTCAGGTCGCTCGTGGCGACGATCACGAGCCTCCAGGGCTGAAACCCCGACCCTATGGACGGGGTCAGCATCGCCAACGGGGTCAGGTTCTGGTCGCGGTGGAGCCCCGAGACCGTCAGCATCCGGTTCGGCGACCGCGACGTCACCTGGGCCGAGTTCGACGAGACCACCAGCCGGGTCGCCACCGGCCTGGCTCGTCTCGGCGTCTCCCCCGGCGACCGGGTGGGCGTCCTGTCGGGAAACAGCGTCGAGTACTGCGAGACCGCCATCGCCACCCAGAAGCTCGGCGCCTACCTCGTCCCGCTCAACGTCCGGCTGACCTCGGTCGAGCTGCGCTACATCGTCGAGAACTCGGGATGCACGGTCGCCGTCGCCGACGCTGCGCTGGCACCGCTGCTCGCCGAGGCGATCGCCGACCTCGACGTGACGCCGGTGTCGGCCGACGGGTCGCTCGGCACGGCCTTCGCCGAGCTCCACCGGTCCCCTCCCGACGACCCCGACGTCGGGGTGAGCGAGGACGACCCTGCCTTCCTCTGCTACACGAGCGGGACCACGGGCCAGCCGAAGGGCGCCATGCTCACCCACCGCAACGTGTGGACGATGGCGAACCACCGGATCCTGATCGACGGCCTGACGCCCGAGGACCGGGTCTACCTGCCGTTCCCGCTGTCGTTCACCGGCGGACTGGTGTCGATGTGGATGCCGACGTACTTCGCCGGGGCCACGCTCGTGCTCGACAGCGAGGTCGAGCCGGGACGGGCGCTCGCCACCCTGGCCCGTGAGCAGATCACCGACTTCGCAGCCGTGCCGGTGATCTGGGAGATGCTGCTCGCCCACCCCGACTTCGCCTCGACCGACCTGTCGTCGCTGCGCATCGCGGCGTCGGGCGGCGCGCCGGTGCCCCGCTCGCTGCTCGTCGCGCTGCAGGCGGCGGGCATCCCGATGTCGCAGGGGTACGGCCTGACCGAAGGCTGCGGCATGAACCTGTGGCTGCGGGCCGAGGACGCGGAGCGCAAGCTCGGCAGCGCCGGTCAGGCGATGATGAACAACCGGGTCATCATCGTCGGCGACGACGGCGCCGAGCTGGCGAGGGGCGAGGTCGGCGAGCTGCTCATCAAGGGCCCCGACGTGATGGCCGGCTACTGGAACGACCCCGAGGCGACCGCGGCCACGATCGTCGACGGCTGGCTCCGCACCGGCGACCTCGGGTCGATGGACGACGACGGGTTCGTGACCATCGTCGACCGGGCCAAGGACATGCTGATCTCGGGCGGCCTCAACGTGTACCCGGCCGAGGTCGAGCGGGTCCTCGCCGCCCACCCGGGCATCGCCGAGGTGGCGGTGATCGGCGTGCGCGACGAGCGATGGGGCGAGACCCCCGCCGCGGTCGTCGTCCCCTCGCCCGGGTCGACCGTCGACGCCGGCGAGGTGATCGAGTTCTGTCGTGGCGACCTGGCCGACTACAAGCTTCCGCGCCACGTGGTCGTGCGCGACGAGCCTCTCCCCCGCGGCATGTCGGGCAAGGTGCTCAAGCGGCTGCTGCGCGAAGAGTACGAGGACCTGGCCGAGCCGGCGTCGGGGTCGCACGACGAGTCGCCATCGGGTTGACTGTGGGCTCCGGCCGAGCCCGGGATCGTCGAGTCGAGTCAGCGAGCCCAACGTGAGGAGCCCAGCGTGAGGACGCGCGCCGCCGTGCTGCACGGCAACCATCAGGAGTGGAGCGTCGAGGAGATCGAGCTCGATCCCCCGAAGGCCGGCGAGGTGCTGGTCGAGACGGCCGCCGCGGGCCTCTGCCACTCCGACGAGCACCTCGTCACCGGCGACCTGGCCCCAGCCCAGGAGGTGCTCGAGCAGATGGGCATGCCCGACCCGTTCCCGATCATCGGTGGCCACGAGGGCTCCGGGGTCGTCGCCGAGGTCGGCGAGGGGGTCACCAGCGTGGCCCCCGGGGACCACGTGTCGGCGTCGTTCATCCCGTCGTGCGGGCGGTGCCGGTGGTGCGCCAGCGGCATGCAGAACCTGTGCGACCTCGGCGCCGGGGCAGTGGTGCCGGGCATGATCACCGACGGCACCTTCCGGCACCACACCCTCGACGGCCAGGACCTGGGGACCTTCGCCAAGCTGGGCACCTTCGCCGAGCACATGCTCGTCAGCGAGGACTCGCTGGTGAAGGTCGACCCCAACCACGACCTGACCGCGGTCGCCCTCGTGAGCTGCGGGGTCGCCACCGGCTGGGGCTCTTCGGTGCACCGCGCCGGCGTCGGTGCCGGCGAGACCGTCGTCGTCGTCGGCGTCGGGGGCATCGGGTCGAACGCGGTGCAGGGCGCCAAGATGGCGGGAGCGGCGACGATCGTGGCCGTCGACCCGCTCGACTTCAAGCGGGAGAAGGCCCAGGAGTTCGGCGCGACCCACACCGCCGCCTCCATGGACGAGGCGCTGCCGGTGGTGACCGACCTGACCATGGGCCAGATGGCCGACCGGCTGGTGCTGTGCCCCGGGGTGGTCAGGGGCGAGATGATCGCGAGTGCCATGGCGCTGGTACGCAAGGGTGGGACCGTCGTCGTGACCGGCATCAGCCCCATGGTCGACACCGACGTGTCGATGTCGCTGTTCGAGCTGGCCATGTACAACAAGGAGCTCAAGGGGTCGATCTTCGGCTCGGGCAACCCCCGCGCCGACATCCCCTACCTGCTCAAGCTGTACGAGCAGGGGCAGCTCAAGCTCGACGAGCTCGTCACCCGCACCTACCCGCTCGACGACGTCAACCAGGGCTACCAGGACATGCGCGACGGCAAGAACATCCGCGGGGTGCTCACCTTCTGAGCCGGATCGCCGCTCGGCGGAATCGCACACCACCCGTCCGGTGCGGTTGACTGGCCCCGGTTCGGCTACAGGTTCGGCAGTAGGTTCGGCCAGAGGGAGGAAAGGTCATGCAGACCCGAGCGGCGATCTGTTTCGAGGTCGGAGGCGA
>JBFJYB010000271.1:0-4011 GCA_041622835.1 Acidimicrobiales bacterium
AGCAGCACCGCAGCCGCCGACGCGGCCTGCCCGAAGCAGATCGTGACGATGTCGGGCTTGATGTACTGCATCGTGTCGTAGATGGCGAACAGCGAGTTGATGTCGCCGCCGGGGCTGTTGATGTAGACGCTGATGTCCTTGTCGGGGTTCTCCGACTCGAGGTGGAGCAGCTGGGCGCACACCAGGTTGGCGACGGTGTCGTCGATCGGCGTGCCGAGGAAGATGATGTTCTCCTTGAGCAGCCGCGAGTACAGGTCGAAGGCCCGCTCGCCGCGGTTGGTCTGCTCGACGACGGTCGGGACCAGGTAGTTCCGGGCCCAGTAGGTGGGGGCGGGTTGGGTGTGGGCCGGCATCAGTCGCTCTCTTCTTCGGTGGGGTCGGGGGATTGCTCGGTCTCGTCGGTCTCGCTCTGGTCAGTGTCGTCGCCGTCGTCGCTGTCGTCGCCGTCGTCGTTGTCGACAGTGTCGACAGTGTCGTCGCTGTCGACAGTGTCGGCGGGCGGCTCCTCGAGTGAAGCCCGGTCGATGGGCCGACCGTCGGGGTCGACGATCTCGACGTGGTCGAGGAGCCAGTCGAGGGCCTTGCGCTTGGCGATGTCGGCCGACAGGACGCTCAGCTGGCCGACCTCCTCGAACTGCTCGCGGCTGACGGCGGCCTCGGCCCCGACCGCCTCGGCGTACCGGGCCAGCTCGTCGTCGATGTCGGCGTCGCTCGCCTCGAGGTTCTCGGCCTCGGCCACCGACCGCAGGGCGAGGTCGACCCTGACCGCCTGCCCGGCCGGCTCTCGCATCTCGTTCACGAACTCCTCGGGCGACCGCCCGGTGGCCTCGATGTACTGCTCGATGGTGGCGTTGCGCGACTGGAGGCGCATGGCCATGTCCTGGATGCGGTTCTGGATCTCGGAGTCGACCAGTGCGGTGGGGACCTCGACGTCGACCAGCTCGGCCAGCGCCTCGGCGACCCGGTCCCGCAGCAGGGCTGCCACCTGGGCCCGCTTGGCGGCCCCGATCCGATCGGCGAGATCGGCGCGCAGCTCGTCGACGGTGTCGAACTCGGTGGCCTCGCGCGCGAAGTCGTCGTCGAGGTCGGGCAGCACCTTCTCCTGCACCTCCTTCACGAGGATGCGGAACGCGAGCGTGCCGTCTTCGTCGGGAGCGGGGTGCGGGGCGTCGAACTGGAGGATATCGCCGACCGTGCTGCCCCGGAGCTGCTCGTCGATCTCGTCGACCACCGCACCGCTGCCGACCTCGTAGACGTAGTCGTCGGCGGTGAGCCCGTCGACCGGCTCGCCCTCGTGGGTGCAGTTGATGTCCATGGTCACGTGGTTGCCGTCGATGGCGGGGTGGTCGATCGGGCGGAGCTCGCCGTACTGGTCGCGGACGGCGTCGATCTGGGCGCTGATCTCCTCGTCGGTCGGCTCGGGGTCGGGGACCTCGACCCGCAACCCGCCGTAGCCGGCCACGTTGATCTTGGGGCGGACCTCGACGACGGCGTCGAAGGCCACCGCGCCGCTCTCCTCGCCGGCGGTGATGTCGAACTGCGGCGACGCGATCACGTCGACCTCGTGCTCGCGCACCGCCTCGATGTAGTACTCGGGCAGCGCCTCGCGCAGCGCCTCGCCCCGGGCGAACCCGTTCCCCAACCGAGCCTCCAGGACTCGCCGAGGCGCCTTCCCCGGTCGGAACCCCGGCAGCCTCACCTCGCTGGCGATCTTCTTGAATGCCTGGTCGATCGCCTTCTCGAACTCCTGCTCGTCGACCTCGACGCTGAGCTTGACCTTGTTGTCCTCGAGGGGCTCGATCGTGCTTCTCACAGGCCCATGAGTGTAACGGCGCGCCCCCCGGTTGCTCCCGGGCCTCGAGGGGCGCCGCGGCAGTGACTTTCGCCCCTGATCGGCAGGTCCGCGGAGGCGCAGCCTGAAGGCGTGAGGACCGGAATCGAGCACCCCGCGCCCGCAGTCGCCGAGACCCACGTCTCGGTGGTGTTCTTCACCGCCGACCGGGCCTACAAGCTGCTGAAGCCGGTCACGCTGGGCTTCCTCGACCATGCGCCGACCGAGGCGCGGCTGCGGGCGGCGACCCGCGAGCTCGAGCTGAACCGGCGGCTCGCGCCCGACGTGTACCTCGGCCTGGCCGACGTCGTGGAGGGCGGCGATGTGGTCGACCGCATGATCGTCATGCGGCGGATGCCCGACGACCGCCGGCTGTCGCGTCTGGTCGGCACCGACGAGGTGGACGACGCCGTGCGCCAGGTGGCGCGCGTCGTGGCCGCCTTCCACGCCGGGCTGCCGCCGGCCGGCGACACCTCGATGGCCACCCGGGACGCGGTGCTCGGCAACTGGGAGGACAACTTCCGGGACATGGGTCGCTTCGTCGGTCCGGTGCTCGGCGCCGACGCCGTCGACGAGGTGATCGGGCTGGTCCGCGGGTTCCTCCACCCGCGGGCCGGGCTGTTCGACGCCCGAATCCGCGAAGGCATGGTCCGCGACGGCCACGGCGACCTGCTGGCCGAGGACATCTTCTGCCTCGACGACGGCCCCCGCGTCCTCGACTGCCTCGCGTTCCGCGACGACCTGCGGATCGGCGACGTGCTGGCCGACGTGGCCTTCCTGGCCATGGACCTCGAGCGGCTGGCCGGCGGAGAGGTCGCGGCCCGGTTCATGGACTGGTACCGGGAGTTCTCGAACGAGCACCACCCGGCTGCGCTGGAACACCACTACGTCGCGTACCGGGCCCACGTGCGAGCCAAGGTCGAGTGCCTGCGGTTCGGCCAGGGACAGGAGTCGGCCGGCGAACGGGCCCGGGCCTACCACGACCTGACCCTCGCCCGCCTCCGCCGGGCCCGGGCGCGGCTGGTGCTGGTGGGCGGCGGCCCGGGCACCGGCAAGTCGACGGTCGCCCACACCCTCGCCGACGAGCTGGGCTGGACCGTGCTCAGCAGCGACGAGCGCCGCAAGGACCTGGCCGGCGTGGCCCACGGCGAACACGCCTTCGCCCGACCCCACCAGGGCATCTACACGCCTGAGTGGACCGCAAGGACCTACTCCGAGCTGCTCCGCGACGCCGACCTGCTGTTGGCGCGCGGCGACTCGGTCGTCCTCGACGCCTCGTGGTCCGATCCCGAGCACCGCGCCGACGCCCGCGAGCTGGCCGACGCCTGGGACGCCGGGCTGGTCGAGCTGGAGTGCGTGCTCGACCCCGAGGTGGCCAAGGCCAGGATCGCGGCCCGGCTGGCCGGCGAGGCCGACGCCTCCGACGCCCGACCCGAGCTGGTCGACGAGCTGCGCGACACCCGGGCGCCGTGGCCGAGCGCCCACCGACTCGACACCGCGGCCACCCGAACGGAGGTGGCGAGCGAGGCCCGGGCCGCCGTCGACGGCCCGGGCTCGCCCTAGGGGGATCAGGCGGTCTCGAAGCTGCCGACGGTGAACGTCTGGTTGCCTCCGGCGTCCTCGAGCTCGATGGCCTCCTCGCCACCGCCCTCGGGCGCGGTCGAGAAGAAGCCGAGGCCGATGGTCTGGTTGCCGCTCTCCTCCAGCACCAGCACCTCCAGCTCGTAGACGGTGTCGGGCTCGAAGAACTCGGGCGGCACGCTCAGCGAGGTGGCGTCGGGGCCGACGTGCACGTCGTAGATCGGGTGTGACAGCCCGTTGGGATCCTCGTAGTCCTCCATGGTGACGATCACCTCGTAGGCCGTGACGGCGACGGGGTCACCGGCCAGGGTCTCGGTGACGGGTTCCCAGGACACCACGAGGTCGCGGGTCGACACGGCGACCTCAACCGCCTCCTCGGGGTCCTCGACCAGCTCGGGCCACAGGATGGTCGGCTCGACGGGGATGTCGTGGGTGAAGGTGGCCGCGCCCACCCTGGCCACGCCCTCGAAGTCGGTGCCGCCGACCGTGTACTCGCCCTCGGGGAAGGCGGCCTGGATCTCGGCCACCGCCACCTCGTCGTTGGGCGGCTCGCGCGACTCGAAGAAGAGGTCGGCGATGCCGAGGTCGTTCAGCTGCTC
>JBFJYB010000272.1:0-3998 GCA_041622835.1 Acidimicrobiales bacterium
CTCCCAGCGGTAGGTGTGGGCGGCCTGACCGACGATGTACTCGTCACCACGCTGGCAGTGGCTCAAGAGCGCGGTCAGGTTGGCCTGGGTGCCCGAGGTGACGAACAGGGCGGCTTCCTATCCGAGCAGCTCGGCCGTCTCGTGCTGGAGTGCCAGCACGGTCGGGTCGTCGCCGAAGACGTCGTCGCCGACCTCGGCACCGGCGATCGCCTCGCGCATGGTCGGCGTCGGCCGGGTGACCGTGTCGCTGCGAAGGTCTACTGGTCGCATCGGCTCTCCTGTCGCAGGTCGGAGCCCCATCGTACGAGCCGTTGGGTACGGTCGCCCCGATGGCCATCGACCGCGTCCCGCTCCCGTTCGACCGGCGCCACCCCGAGAAGGTGATCGAGCACATGGTCGAGCTGGCGAGCCGGGGCGACGGGCGCGGCTGGCTCAGCTTCCAGCCCCGGGTGGACGACGACGCCGAGGTGGACGACGGCGCGTTCGCGCTGTTCTCGGCCCGCGGACCGGTGCTCCCCAACGGCACCTGGGTGCCGGCGCACCGGCGGCGGCGCCGGACCGTTCCCACGACCGTGGGGCTCGAGCATCCGGCCGGCAAGGACGCGGTGGGCCAGCTGTCCGCCGCCGGCATCGCCGTGCCCGACGGGTGGACCCTGCAGCAGGACCACCCTCGCCGAGGGCTGACCTTCGTGGTGCCCGACGGCGATCCCGAGCGGGTCGCGGTCGACTTCCTCACGACGGCCGGGGCGTGGCTCACACCGCTCGAGGTCGGCAACGACTGGTATGCGCTGGTTACGGTGCAACGCTGAGGCGCGCGGCGCGTAGGGTCGAGGCGATGCTGACGCGCGTGAATGTCGCTCTCGACTGCGCCGACGTCGACGCCCAGGCCGACTTCTGGGCGGCGGCGCTGGGGTACGACCGGTTCGGATCGGGGGCCCAGTACCGCTCGCTGGTGGCCCCGGCCGGGACTACCGGGCCGAAGCTGATCCTCCAGCGGGTGCCCGAGCCCCGCACGGCCAAGAACCGCATGCACCTCGATCTCATCGTCGACGACGTCGCCGCCGAGGTCGCCCGGATCGAGGCGCTCGGCGCCCGCCGCCTCCATCCCGACCCCGTGCGCGAGCTGGGCATCACCTGGGTCGTCATGGCCGACCCCGAAGGCAACGAGTTCTGCGTCTGCGACAGCTGACCGCTACCTGGATCTCTGACCGGTGAGGGCGCGCCGGCGCTCCCTGAGTGGTCGGAGATCCGGGGCGGGTCAGCGCTTGACGTGGTCGATGCGGACGACGAGGTCGGTGAAGTCGACCGGCCCGACCCCGTCGCTGCACTGCAGCGTGTAGCCCCCGTCGACCGGCTGGGCGACGAGGCCGGCGTTGCCCACCCAGGCCTGGCCGACGCCGCCGTACTCCCAGCCGTTCCAGATGTCGACGGTCGTGGCCTCGGGGGCATGCACGTCGACGGCCACGTCGCGGGGGCTCGTCGTCGACCACAGGGCGATGGTCTCGGCGCGGACCCCGTTGACCTCGAGCTCGCCCTCGGCGATGGCCAGCTTGAGCACCTGCGGCCGGTCGCGGTTCACCGTGAGCCGGTTCACGCGCAGGCGGTCGCCGTCGGTCACCTGGAGGCGGAACACCGCCCGAACCGTCCGCCCCTCCCACGTGACGATGTCGCTGTCGGACAGCTGGAACTCCTCGGCGAGATCGTTCATGTCACGGCGAACGGGTCGACCTCGTCATCGGGCCACCTCGGGCGGGGTGGCCGGCCCTGAGCCTCCAGGTAGCCCTCGACCACGAGCTGCATCGACTCGTCCCGACCGGTGCGCGGGTTGCGCCGCTTCGGCGGCCGGCCGCGGCTCATGCGGGCCACGTTGTGGGCACCGAACACCCCGGCGTGCTCGGTCGAGCTGACGTTCTTCCAGAACCGGGTCCGGACGATCTCGACCGACGGCTCGCTGCCGTTCCCGATCAGGTTGTAGACGTACTGCCCCCGCTGCCAGCCGAGGGCGCGGTGGGGCAGGCCGCCGCCGTCCTCGCCGTCACCGTGCTCGTGGACGTAGTCGAACGGCACGTCGTCGGAGTCGTACGCGACGCCCGGCGGCTCGACGCCGTCGTCGTCGAGCTCGATGGCCTCGAGGTTCGGCCAGTCGAGCACGTGCCCGTTCGTGCTCACGAGCTCGTCGGGGATCACGAAGTACTGGTCGGACCACCCCGTGAGCGAGGGGTCGGGTGGCGGAGCCTGGCGGCCGAGCTCCTCGGGAAACCGGTACATCTTCGGGATGAAGCGCCGCCGGATCGGCTTGGCGACCCAGTCGACGGCGATCGCGAGCACGGCGATGGCCAGCATCGCCACGGCGAAGAACACGAGGAGCTCGGTCGTCGTCATCGGTCTGGGTCCACGGGTCCGGGTGCGGGCTCGCTGCGCCGGTCGGTCGAGCGCCAGTCCGCTGATCGATTGTATGCGTCGGGCCCGCCCTGCGGGGCCAGCACGGTGACGCGGGCCCGACGGTACCGTGCTGCCATCATCTCGTCGCCCCGCCTCGAACGGCTCTTCGCCCGTCTGCCCGACCCGATCCGCCGCGCCGCCTACCGGTTGCGGGCCCGGCCCGGTCACTACTACTCGCCCTACCCCGATCTGGTCGCGCTGCGGGCCCGTGAGCACGAGGTGTTCGGCCCCCGCGACGAGCTGCCCGGCATCGACCTCCGCGAGCCCGACCAGCTGACCCTCGTGGAACAGCTCGCCGTCCACGCCGGTCGGCTCCCGTGGGGAGCGGACCCGCGCCCCGGCCTCCGCTACCACTACCGCAACCGTCCGTACCCCTTCGGCGACGGGGTGTTCCTGGCCTCGATGCTGTGCGAGCTGCGACCTCGGCGCTACGTGGAGGTCGGGTCGGGCTACAGCACGGCCCTGGCCCTCGACGCACGCGAGCACCTGGTCGACCGGTCCTTCGACATCGTGACGATCGACCCGTTCCCCGACCGGCTGCTCTCGATCCTGGGTGACGAGCAGCCCGACCGGTTCGAGCTCGTCGCCGAGCCGGTCCAGGACGTGGAGCTGGCGCGGTTCGACGAGCTCGCGTCTGGCGACGTCCTCGTCGTCGACTCGACCCACGTGGCCCGCGCCGGCGGCGACGTCAACCACCTCGTCTTCGAGGTGCTGCCCCGGCTGGCCGGCGGCGTCTACGTCCACTTCCACGACGTGTTCGCCGGCTTCGAGTACCCGCGCGAGTGGGTGTTCGGCGGCCGGGCCTGGTCGGAGGCCTACGTGCTGCGAGCCTTCCTGCAGTTCAACGACTCGTTCGAGGTCGTGCTCACCACGTCGTGGCTGCAGCAGCGCCACCCCGAGTGGTTCGCGGCCAACCTGCCCCAGTGCGAGCCCAACCCGGGCGCATCGCTGTGGATCCGCCGCGTGCCCCGACCCGAGCCGCGGGACGCAGCTGCCTCGGGGTCGACTCCCTAGGAGTTGACGGCCCGCAGCGGCGTCACGTCGGCGCCGCTGTGCCCGTCGGTCCCCGTCGTCTCGTCGGCCTCGTCGTCCCAGAAGCGGTCGCGGGGGCGAGGCCCGTCGCTGAGCTCCCAGAAGGCGTGGTTGTCGATCCACTCGCCGGACGCGGCCGCCAGCACCTCGGAGCCGTCACCGGCGTGCAGGCGGGTCCAGTCGCGACCGAAGAGGTCGACGTAGACGCCCGAGGCGCGGGTGAGGTAGATGGCGAGAACGTGGACGACGCTGTACACGACGACCAGGGTGACGACTGGCATGGCTCCGAGACCTTACGCGGCGTTGCGGGCGGTGACAACTGCTGTCGGCCCTGCTCACCGAGGGTGAGTCGGGCCCGGTCAGTCGGGCTGCTCGGCGGCGTGGAGGCGGGTCACCGCGCCGAGGAGGATCTTCTTGGCGATCTTCGGGTTCTCGTCGAGGAGGCTCATGAACTCGCGCCGGTTCAGCGCCTCGATCACCATGTCGGTGGTCGCGATCACACTGGCGTTGCGGGGTGCGCCCGA
>JBFJYB010000273.1:0-3992 GCA_041622835.1 Acidimicrobiales bacterium
CCACCCCGACCCCCACGCCCACACCCGTCATCGCGGCCACGCCGTGCTGGGCCGGGTCGGCCGGCGGCTTCCCGTGCCTCGCCATCGGGCTCGAGGCGCAGGTGACCATCGCCGAGCTGGGAGGCGGCGACCTGGACCGGCTCACCGACATCTGGGGGTGGACCGACCCGGTCACCGGAGCCGAGATCGCCATCGTCCTGGCGGCGTACACGACCGTGTTCGTCGACGTGACGCGGCCCTCCGAACCGGTTGTGCTGGCCCGCCTCCCGAGCGCCAGCCCGGTCAGCGACGTCCTCCCGCCCCGTGACGTGAAGGTGTACCGCGATCACGCCTACGTCGTCGGCGAGAGCCCCGGCCACGGGCTCCAGGTGGTCGACCTGACCGTCCTCCGCGAGCTGACCGACACCCCGGCCACGCTGGCCGAGACGGCCAGGTACACCGCCGTCGCCACCGCCCACAACCTGGCCGTCAACACCGTTTCCGGGTTCGCCTACCTCGCCCGGTCCGACACCTGCCCGGACGGGCTCCACATCGTCGATCTCGCCGACCCGGGCGCGCCGGCCTTCGTGGGCTGCTTCGCCGTCGGCCGGACCCACGACGTGCAGTGCGTCGACTATGCAGGGCCGGCGACCGCCTTCCGGGGTCGCGAGCTCTGCTTCGGGTCGAACGAGACCCACGTCGTGGTCTCGGACGTGACCGACAAGGCGGCCCCCACGCTCGTGTCGGCCACGACCTACGAGGGGGTGGGCTACACCCATCAGGGCTGGCTCACCGAGGACCACCGCTACTTCGTGTTCGACGACGAGTTCGACGAGCTCGACTTCGGGCACCCCACACGCACCCGGATCCTCGACGTGTCGGACCCGGCCGCACCGGTCCTCGCCGGCTTCTACGAGGCGGCAGTCCCCGCCGTCGACCACAACCTGTTCGTCGTCGGCGACCTCGCCTTTCTGGCCAACTACCGGTCGGGTCTGCGGATCGTGCGGCTCGACGATCCCGGCACCGCCTCGATGACCGAGATCGCGTTCTTCGACACCGTCCCGGCCGACGACGCCCCGGTCTTCGGTGGGGCGTGGAGCAGCTACCCGTTCTTCGAGAGCGGGGTCGTCGTCGTCTCGTCGATGGAGGAGGGACTGTTCGTGCTCCGACCGCAGGTCCCCGGCTCGCCCGGCACCTGATCGGCCCGGACGCTTCAGTCGAGCGCGCTCTCCGGTACGAAGGCGCAGAGCCGGGTGACGACGCCGGATCGGGCGAACACCTCGGCGCTCAGCTCCTGGTCCAGACGCAGGCCCGGGATCCGCCGACTCGACCCGTCGGCCAGGATCACGTCCGTGTGCGGGTCGTCGGGCGTGACGCTCACGACGACGGGAACCTGGCAGACGGTCGAGCCCAGGGAACCGGCGTCGAGCTGGAGCGGCGCGGTCTGGGAGCCGGGGGCCTGGACGGGCCACGACGCCGGGCGCTCCAGCAGCTCGCGCCGACGCAGCAGGAGGGGGTCGAACACGATCTCGCCCCCCTCGACCCGGACCCCCACCTCGAGGAAGCGCAACTGCACCTCCTCGCTCACCAGCCCGGTCATGCCCGGTTGCTGGGCGCCGGCGTGCAGGGGCGTGTGCGAGTGCGGCTCGGTGGGGACCGCGCCGTACTCGCGGGCCGTCTTGTCGGCGCCCAGCCCCGATCGCACCCGCCAGTAGGCGCGACGCAGTCGCTCGACGGTCGTCGCGTCGACACCGTCGACCGCGGCGGCGACGGTCGCGTCCTGGATCGCCACCAGGAGCTTGGCGACCATGTGCCAGTAGATCGAGCCGATGCCCTCGTAGGCGTACATGGTCCCCGACCGGCCGGTGAAGGCGTGGTGCTGGAAGACCCGCTCGTAGGTCGCGAGGGTGGCACCGCGATGGGCCGACACCAGCTTCGCCCAGGTCTCGTCCTCGGAGAGACGATCGAGCGCCTCCTCCAGGTCGGGCTGGCTGGCAAAGTCGGCATCGAAGCGGTGACGACCGTCGGCGTCGACGGTGACGACCGAGGTTTCGCCCGCCTCGAGCAGGGCGGTCAACAGGGGGTTGGACGTGACCTCGCCCGCCGGGACGACGTTCTTCTCGAGGAACGAGGGCGGCAAGCGGATCGGGTAGAGCATGAAGCTCCGCTGGTCCTCGCGGTACAGTGCGCTCGCGAAGAGGGCATCGACCACGTCGGCCTGCTCCTCGGCCGCCAACGTGCCCGAACCGAGCACCGCCACTTGGCCCTCGAGCATCTCCGGCAGGTGGTCCACCGACGCGGTCGAGCGGTCGGCCGAGAAGCCGATCACGTTGTAGGAGTGGTAGAGGCCGTCGCTTCGCCGGCTGGCCGCGATCGCCTCGTCGAGATGCGGGAGAGCGCTGTCGCACAGCGCCGACACCGCGTCGAGGGTGACCGCACGGCGATCGCCGAAGCCCGCTTCGTAGATGCGGGAGCGGTAGTCCGAGAAGGCCGAGCCGAGCGAGTCGAGGAGGTCCTTGCGATGGCGGGCAGCGGCTTCCGGCGGCGGCCGACGATCGGCCTGACGGAACACGGCGGTGACGTCGTCGAGCCAGTCGGCGACCTCGGCCGACATCTCGACCTCGGCCACCTCGGAACCGGCGGCGAGGGCACGGAGATGGGCGAGGTAGCGACGGAGCTGGCTCACGGTGACCATCGACAGCCCGAACCCGACCAACGCGTTGTTGGCGTCGTTCCACTCGGGCCGCTGGGTGTTCATCCAGATGCCGCCGCCGGGCACGAAGTTGGAGAGCTTCGCCAGCGCAGGCACGACCAGCTTCTCGACCAGCGTCACGAGGCGCGGGCTGCCCTCGCCGTCCCAGACCAGCTTGCCGTCGCCGCCGACGTCGGCGACCCGCTCGGCGGTGCGGGCCGCGGCGAGCTCGTCGAGGTGGATGGTCGCCTTCGGGTCCTCCACCAGCTCCTCGTACGGCGCGATCCGGTATGGCACGTCGGCGTAGGAGAACCAGCGCTCGCCCAGCAGGCGATCGATCTCCCCCGGCAGGAGCTGGTCGCTCAGCTCGAGAAGCTGGAGGAGGTAGGCGATCTGGTGGTCGCCCCAATAGCCGATGTTGCTCCAGGGGTCGTCGGGGTCGAAGGTCTCCCAGTCGATCCCCCGGCTGCTGATCCGGTACGGGTTGAAGCCGTCGGGCGTCGATGCGTTCACGAAGACCGACACCATGCTCGGCAGGTACCGGGGGAAGCTGCGCGACAGCGCGGCCCAGTTCTGGAAGATGTCCCGCCAGTTGCCGGCGTAGTAGACGATCGGGTTGCCGGCCTGGTCGCGCACCCGGATCGAGAACGTGTTCCACGGCCGGCTGGGATCGCCGTGTCGCCGCGAGAAGCTGAAGGGGAGGTACTCGAGACCGAGGCGGACGAGGTGGGCGTCGCCGGTGCCGAGCAGCTGCTCGTGGAGATGGCTGCGGTCGACGACGGCCGGCAGGGCGGCCAGCCATGATCGGTGGCGGTCGGCGACCCTGCGGTTCCTGTCGGCCACGAACGAGGCGAAGTCGTCACGATCGACGCGGTAGTCGGAGAGCGGGACGCCGCCACGCATCACGTTGTAGGTGACGCTGGCCGCGTGGCGGACCGTGGCCGTGCGATCTCCGGTGCGCTGCATGGCGTCGGCCCGGGCGGTGATCGCCTGGAGCGAGCTCCGAGCCTCGACGATCGACGCTTCGATCTCGGCCGGGAGGTCGGGTTCGGAGCGGAGCATCTGCCTGAGGTGGGTGACGGCCCCCTGGTCGCGGCCCACGTCGGCCACGATGTGCCAGGTCGTGGCCGCATCGGGGGCGAGGTCGATCTCGGCCGAGACCAGGTACGCGCCGGGGCGGCCGGTGACGAGGGTCTCACCCGGGACGTTCTCGGGGGCGACGAAGGCATGGACCCGATCCGGGGCGAGCCCGACCGACGCCCCGGCGGGACCGACCGACCAGGCGACCGTCCCGCGAAGCACCTCGGCGGGCTCCGGGCGG
>JBFJYB010000274.1:0-3987 GCA_041622835.1 Acidimicrobiales bacterium
CTCGGCGACGGTCTCGATCTCGACCCCGCCCTCGGCCGACAGCATGCCGAGGTGCAGCTTGGCCGACCGGTCGAGGGTGAAGCTGGCGTAGTACTCCTCAGCGATCTCGGAGGCCTTCTCGATCCAGAGCCGTTCGACCACGTGACCCCGGATGTCGAGCCCGAGGATGTTGGCGGCGTGCTCGGCCACGTCGTCGACGGTGGCGGCGTACTTCACCCCCCCGGCTTTTCCCCGACCACCGGTGTGGACCTGGGCCTTCACCATGACCGGGACCCCGAGCCGCTCGGCCGCCGCCACCGCCTCGTCGACCGTCATCGCCAGCTCGCCCGGCGACACCGCCATGCCGTAGCTGGCGAAGAACTGCTTGCCTTGGTACTCGAACAGGTCCACTCGGGCGGTCCTCCGGAAGGGGCAGGCTGGGTCGTGCCCGGCGGGCACCGGGGGCGATACTAGGCGGGTGCCTCGGTCGACGACCCATTCGCCCCGATGCCGGTAGCCGAGGGTCCGAAGTTCGACACGCGGCGGGCGGTGATCGCCGGATGCGTGGCGGTGGCGGCGGCCGTCGGGCTCATCGTCCTCGTCACCCAGCTGGCCGGGACCGGCACCGTCGACGTGCAGCTCGGCGACGACCGCTTCGAGGACATCAACGCCGCCGCTCTGGCGCGCGAGATCGACGAGCGGGGCCCGGTGCTCTTTCCCGACGCCGGGACCGGCACACGCGACATCATCGTCCAGCACCTCGGCTCGACCTCCGACACCGGCTGGCTGGCCTTCGACGCCCGGCTGCCCGGGCGCCCGCGCGAGTGCTCGCTCGTGTGGGACGAGACCGACGAGGTCTTCGTCGACGCCTGCGACGAGACCGTGACGGTGCCGGCCGACGGCGGCGACCTCACGCAGTACCGCGTCGAGGTCGTCGACGGCGAGCTCTTCGTCGACATCGCCGCCGAGACCGACCCGTCCCAGTGAGCATCGACGTCGACCGGGCCCGGGCGCTGACCCCCGGCTGCGGGCAGGTGCTCCACCTGAACAACGCCGGGGCGGCGCTGCCGCCACAGCCCGTGCTCGACGTGCAGCGGGAGTGGCTCGAGGAGGAGGCCCGTACCGGCGGCTACGAGCTGGCGCGGGCGCGGGCCGACGACCTCGAGCGCACCTACGACTCGATCGCCACCCTGATCGGTGCCGCTCCCGCCGACATCGCGCTGGTCGAGAGCAGCACCGTCGCGTGGAGCCGGGCCTTCCACGCCCTGGCCAGTGAGCCCGGGCGCTTCGGACCGGGCCGGCGGATCGTGACCTCGTCGGTCGACTACGCCAGCAACTGGATCGCCTACCTCCAGGCGACGAGGCACCACGGCATCGAGATCGACGTCGTACCCGACGCCGACGGGGTCCCCGACACCTCCCGGATCGTCGACGTACTCGACGACGACGTGGCCCTGGTGGCGATCAGCCACATCCCGACCAACTGCGGCCTGATCGTCGACGCCGCCGCGGTCGGCGCGGCGACCCGACAGGTCGGCATCCCGTTCCTGCTCGACGCATGCCAGTCGATCGGTCAGATCGCGGTCGACGTCGGGGAGCTGGGCTGCGATCTGCTCACCGCGGCCGGCCGGAAATACCTGCGAGGCCCCCGGGGAACCGGGTTCCTCTATGCCTCGCCTGCGATCCGCTCCCGGCTCGAGCCTCTGTCGCTCGACCTGCACTCGGCCACGTGGAACGACGTCGATGGCTACGAGGCCCGCCCCGACGCCAGGCGGTTCGAGACCTGGGAGTCGAGCCCGATGACCCGCATGGGCCTGGGCGCCGCCGCGGATCACGCCATGACCTGGGGCATCGACGCCATCGAGGCCCGGGTCGTCCAGCTGGGCGAGGGGCTACGCAGCCGCCTCGACGACGTCGGCGCGACCCTCTGGGACCCCGACACCCGCCGGGGCGGGATCGTCACCTTCACCCTCGACGGCCTCGACCCGCCCACGATCCGCGACCGGCTGCTGGCCCGGCGCGTGAACGTGTGGGTCAGCGATCCGACGCCGCTGGACGAGGCATCCGGCGCCCGCCCCCAGGTCGTGCGGGCGTCGGTGCACTACTACAACACGACCGGCGAGCTCGACCGGTTCGCGGCCGAGCTCGCTGACCTGTAGAGGCTCGGGTCAACAGCTGAACTGGATCTCGCCGACGCAGGTGTCGGGCCCCGGCCCGCCGTCGACGCGGTCGGTGCCCGGGCCGCCGTCGAGGTCGTCGGCACCGGAGTCACCACAGAGCTTGTCGTTGCCACCTCGGCCCAACAAGACGTCGTCGCCACCGAAGCCGCGCAGCCGGTCGAACCCGGGGCCGCCGTTCAACACGTCGTCGGCCGCAGTCCCGAGGATGTTGGCCCGGCCACCGCGGCAGAAGAACGGCGTCACCGAGCGGATCTTCACCGCCAGGTCGCCCGTCGACCCGAGGAAGCCACCGGCCTGGATCCAGTAGGTCTCGCCGACGAGCGCCTTGAAGGCGATCTTCGACTTGAGGCCGGCCCCGAAGTCGTCGTTGCAGTCGACGTTGACGAGGTTCGAGAGTGCGGTCCCGGTGTAGACGGCCAGGACCGTGTCGTAGTCGGCCTGGAACGTGTTGACGACCACGTCCATGGTGGCGCCGGGCTCCAGCTTGTACCAAACCGTCGAGTCGATGAGGCCACACGGCGAGGGCTCACCGCCTTGGGACGTCGCGCCGGTGGTGTCGACCTCCTGCTTCTGGGCGATCCGGGTGAAGGGCTGGGAGTTCGGGAAGTGGTTGTTGGGTGGTCCGAGGACCCGCTCGATGTCGATGTCGTACATCTGGACGTTGTCGGAGCCGTCGCCCAGGACCCTCACGAAGAAGGTGCCGTCGGAGCGCACCGGGTACCCGAACAGCGACTCGGCGGTGCCGGCGCCGAAGTCGTCGACGTCTCGCGCCACGCCCGAGAAGTTGCGGATCTCGAAGCCGAGGTCCTGTTCGGTGAGCGAGTCGAACGGCGTGGGAGAGGCGCTGGCGCACAGGTCGACAGCCGGGTCGGGGCCCTCCGGGTAGGTCGAGCCGGTGGGCGTGACCGTCACGTCGAGGGTGTCGCCGGCGTTGGCCGTGAAGCTGAACCAGTCGGTCTCGGTGCCGTTGTCGATGCTCAGGTCCTTGCGGCTGAAGCCGCCCAACGGGCTGATCGGCGTGGCCGAGCCCTGGCTGTCGTTCGGGTTGTTGATCCGCTCGAACCGGTCGCCGTAGTGCCGCTGGGCTCCGAGGATGTCGTCGGGCTGCATGCCGGTGAAGCCGGTACCGATGATCGGCTCCATGAGCTTGGTGCCGTCGACGGGGCACACGTGCTCCATGCCGGCGCCGTGGCCGTGCTCGTGGGAGAACGTGTTGTGGAACTCCGGGCTGAGGCCGGCCGCGAAGAAGGCGTCCATCGACTCGATCTTCATGTCGCCGTTGTTGGGGAAGAAGTTGAAGGCGAGGATGCCGAAGTCGCCGTCGATGGTGCAGCCGCCGATCCGGACATCGCCTCGCACACCGGCCAGGCCGGGAGAGGTCGGCCAGGCCGCGCCGTCGTCGATCGGCACCCCGGCCGCGTTGGGAGCGACCGCCGGCGTGTACTTGTTGCCGGTCTTGCCGGCCCACTCGTCCCACACCTTGTTGATCTCGGCCGGCCAGGCGGCGGGACCGTACAGGGCGTTCAAGGTCGCGATGAGGTCGCTGGTGCAGGCGGTGTCGGCCGGGAACTGCTTCGGCATCAGCGTGCCGTCGGGGATGACGCTCCAGGTCAGCTCGAGCGAGTCGCCCTGACTGCTGCCCCCGTTGTTGAGGGCGGTGAAGAGGGGATCCCAGTGGATCGCGGGCTGGGACAGGGCCCCGCCCTCGCCGTAGAGCGACTGGAGGACCTCCTCGGCGTACTCGGGATCGGTGTCGGGCGCGAACACCGGCGCCAGATGGGGAGCCGCCTCCGCCGGTGCCGCCTCTGGCTCGCCGCCGGCCGCGGCC
>JBFJYB010000275.1:0-3954 GCA_041622835.1 Acidimicrobiales bacterium
CCGCTCAGGACCTTCGGATCGACGGCGCGGATCCGGGCGAGCCCGGTGACCGCTCCACCGTCGCTCATCGTGATGGGCAGGGTGTAGTCGATGCGGGGCAGGGACTCGCCGTCGGGACCGTCGACGTGACCCGACAGCCGCTGGGCCACCTCGCCGGCCAGCGCCGACTCCATGCGCTCGTCCACGACCAGCCGGTTGCCGATGTCCTCGGCGTCGATCGACCACACCACCTCGCCGTCGGCGCGGAGGATCAGCAGGTTCTCGGCCGACAGGGCCGGGGCGAGGATCGCACCGAGGATCTCGTCGGCCTGGTCGAGGCCGGCGGGGTCGAGGCCGGCTTCGGGGCCCTCCGGGCCGAACACCAACCGAGCTGCGGTGTCCACCAGCTCGGACGCGGCGTCGGCGGCGGCCACTGCCGTGTGGTCGTTGGCGCGCGACTCGACCAGGCGGGAGAGGACCACGCCCAGCGCGATCATCGGGATGAGGCTCACCAGGGCAAACAGCACGACCATCGGGCGCGTGCTGCGCTTACCTCGGCGACGGTGGAGTCGCATACGCAAGCCCTATCGGCGGGACGACGGGCAGAACTGAGCCGTGACGACACATAGTTCGCGTCCCGGGAACAAGCGCCTGGGCCGAACGGCCTACGCGGCGGGCCGAGCGCTCAGATGACCCCGTCGCTCGTGGCCCAATAGGGGTCGCGGAGGCGCCGCTTGTAGAGCTTGCCGTTGGGGTCGCGGGGCATCTCGTCGGTGAAGTCGATCGACCGGGGCCACTTCTGCTTGGCGATGCGGCCTCGGAGGAACGCCATGACCGCGGCACGCGTGTCGTCGTCGGGGGCCACCCCCGCCGCCGGCTCGATGACCGCCTTGACCTCCTCGCCGGTGTCGGGGTTGGGGACGCCGAAGACCGCGACGTCGGCTACCAGGTCGCACTGGTGGAGGGCACCCTCGACCTCGGCCGGGTAGATGTTGACCCCGCCCACGATCACCATGTCGGTGCTGCGATCGTTGAGGTACAGGTAGCCGTCGTCGTCGAAGTAGCCGACGTCGCCGACCGTGAAGAAGTCGTCGAGGCGGCTCTCGCGGGTCTTCTCGTCGTCGCCGTGGTACTCGAACGACGCCCCCGCCATCTTCATGTAGATCGTGCCCGACTCGCCGGCCGGGAGCGGCTGCCGGTCCCCGCCGACGACGACGACCTCCGACATGGGCCAGGCCCGGCCGACGGTGCCCGGATGCGCACGCCACTCCTGCGGGCTGACGATCGTGCCTCCGCCCTCGGTCGCGGCGTAGTACTCCCAGATCACGTCACCCCACCACTCCAGCATCCGCCACTTGGTCTCGACCGGGCACGGTGCGGCGGCGTGCACCATGCGGCGCAGCGACGACGGGTCGAACGCGTCGCGCACCTCGTCGGGCAGGGCGAGCAGCCGGTGGAACATGGTCGGCACCATGTGGCTCTGGGTGACGCGGTACCGCTCGTAGCGCTCCAGCGCCCCGTCGGGCGTCCAGCGATCCATCAGCACCACGGTGTGCCCGAGGTGCAGGGAGGTCGTGGCCCAGTTGTTGACCGCCGTGTGGTAGAGCGGCGCCTGGACGATGTGCACGTTGTCGGCGTGGGGTTCGATGCCGAACAGCGCGAACAGCCCACCCGAGCGCTGCGCCATGGCGTCGGGGTCGAGGCCGCTCAGCGGGCGACGGACGCCCTTGGGCCGCCCGGTGGTGCCCGACGTGTAGAACATGTACGACCCGGCGGTCAGACCGTCGGGGCGGGTCGTCGGCTGGGAGTCGACCAGGTCGGCCAGCGACGCGAACCCGTCGACCGCGCCGACGGCCAGCCGTCCCTCGGCCGCGACGTCGGTCTCGTCGAGCACCTGCCGGGCGGTGTCGCCGAAGGCCTCGTGCACGATCAGCGCCTTGGTCTCGCTGTCGGCGACGATGTAGGCGATCTCGGGCCCGGCCAGGTGCCAGTTGACGGTCGTGACGAACAGCCCGGCCTGGAAGGCCGCCAGGCAGGTCGCCACCGCCTCGACCGAGTTCGGCAGCACGGTCGTCACCTGATCGCCGGCCTTCAGCCCCACCTCACGCAGACCGTGGGCCAGCCGGTTCGTCAGCGCCGCCAGCTCGCCGAACGTCGTCACCTCGTGGTCGGCCGAGATCAGCGCCGGGCGGTCGGGGTCGGCGTCGGCGACCGGCCAGAACCCGGTCACCTCGGTTGCGGCCATGTCGTCTCCCTCGGTCCGGCGGGCGCCGGCAGCCTAGACAAACCGGTCGCCCCGGTCCCCGAAGCGCTCGCAGGGGCCATCCGCTAGATTCCCTGCACCCGGACGAGGAGGCGATGCGTTGTCCAAGGATCACACCGACGACCGGCTCGCGAGCATCTCGATCTTCAGCGAGCTGTCCAAGAAGGAGCTCCGCAAGATCTCCCGCCTGATGACCGAGATCTCCATCGACGCCGGCCGCGTTCTGATCCGCCAGGGCGATCCGGGACGGGAGTTCATGATCATCCGGTCCGGCGACGCCGAGGTCATCCGCAACGGGAAGAAGATCGCCGAGGTCGGCGCCGGCGACTTCCTGGGCGAGCTGGCGGTGCTGTCGGGGGCGCCCCGCAACGCCAGCGTCATCGCGACCAGCGACATGGTCATCGAGGCACTGAACCGCCGCGAGTTCATGAGCCTGCTCGACGAGAACCCCAAGATCGCCAAGAAGATCCTCCTGGGCGCGGTCACCCGCCTCCACGCCGCCGAGCAGCCCGACTGAGCGCTCGCGAGGTCGCCCGCTCACCCTCGGTGACCAGCGGCGACAGCAGTTGTCTGCACCGGTCGAGCCGCGTAAGGTCTCGGAGCCATGCCAGTCCTGCTCCTGGTCGCCGTGTACAGCGTGGTCCACGTCGTCGCCATCTACCTCACCCGCGCGTCGGGCGTCTACATCGACCTCTTCGGTCGCGACTGGTCGCGTCTGCACGCCGGTGACGGCTCCGAGGTGCTGGCCGCCGCGTCGGGCGAGTGGATCGACAACCACGCGTTCTGGGAGCTGAGCGACGCCCCCCGTCCCCGCGACCGCTTCTGGGACGACGACAGCGAGCACGAGGCGGCCGAGGCGCCCCAGCTGCGGGCCGTCGACTCCGAGGCGTCCTAGGTTCCTAGGCGCCGCCTTCGGCCGCCCGGTCGGCCGGCGGGACACGGCGTATCCACAGCGAGGCGCCGGGATTGGGCCCGCACTGCGGCAGGTTGGCCGCGAACCAGTCGGCGTGGCGCTGCTGCAGCCACGACGTGGTCAGCACGACCTCGAACGACTGGTTGAACTGGAGGAAGGCCCGCAGGAGGTAGGCCTCCGACCAGGCCCGACCGCCGAACACCCACTCGCGCGGGTACTCGAAGCCGGCGAACACGTCGTGGAAGTGGACGTAGACCCCGTCGGCCAGCCGCGGGAGCACCTCGAACACGAGGTGGTTGACGTCGCCTCCGGCGCGGGCGACGTGGGTCGAGTCGACGAGCAGGACGTCGCCCGACCCCAGCCGGTCGAACGTCGAGAGCTCGACGTCCTGGACCGGCGCTTCCATCAGCTCGAACCGGTCGGGCCGCTCCTCACCCAGGACCGAACGGAGCCGGTCGGGGAACGGGTCGATCGTCACGATGTCGAAGGGATCGTCGACCAGGTGGTCGCGGGCGTCGAGGGCCAGGGCGGTGCTGTAGCCCGACCCGACCTCGACGTACCGGCGGGGGCGCAGCTCGCACAACATGAGGGCCAGGAACACGCCGTCGCCGTAGGGATAGGGGCGGTTCCCGTAGTGGTAGCGGAGGCCGGGTCGTGGGTCGGCGCCCCACGGGAGGGCGTCGGCGTGGGCGGCGAGCCGCTCGACGAGGGCAAGCTGTTCGGGCTCGCGCAGGTCGATGCCGGGCAGGTCGTCGCGGGGGCCGAACACCGCGTCCTCGCGGGCGCGGAGCTGGGCCAG
>JBFJYB010000276.1:0-3943 GCA_041622835.1 Acidimicrobiales bacterium
CTTCGAGGCCGACGAGATCGCCAAGCTCCGCGCCGACGGGGCGGTGGCCTGACCCGAGCAGCCCGGCACACTTGTCCGATGGCGACGCTGGTCTGCTTCCACGCCCATCCCGACGACGAGGCCATCGCCACCGGCGGGACCATGGCCAGGGCGTCGGCCGAGGGTCATCGCGTCGTCCTCGTGGTGGCCACCCGCGGCGAGCACGGCGAGCCGGTGCCGGGCGTGCTCGAGCCGGGCGAGTCGCTCGCCGAGCGCCGGGTGGCCGAGACCCACCGGTCGGCCGAGATTCTCGGCGTGCACCGGATCGAGTTCCTCGGATACCACGACTCGGGGATGGACGGCGAGCACACCAACCACCACTCCGAGGCGTTCTGGTCGGCCGATGTCGACGAGGCCGCCGAGCGGCTGGCGGCCATCCTGCGGGAGGAGGATGCGTCTGTCCTCACCGTGTACGACGACCACGGCGGGTACGGACACCCCGACCACATCCAGGTCCACCGCGTCGGCACCCGTGCCGCCGAGCTGGCCGGCCTCGAGCGCGTGTTCTGGGCCACGATGAACCGCGACGCCATCCGCCGCCAGATGGACGACGACCCCGACCTGGTCGAACGGCTCGACCAGGACGGCGACGAGCTGGTGGACACCGAGACCTTCGGGACCCCCGAGGCCGAGATCACCCACGCCATCGACGTCAGCGAGCACATCGCCGCCAAGCGCGCCGCCATGAGCGCCCACGAGAGCCAGATCGGCGACGACTCCTTCTTCATGACGATGCCACCGGAGGTCTTCGCCCAGGCGTTCGGCACCGAGTGGTACGTGCGGCCCGGGCACGCCCGCGAGGGCGCGTTCGCGGGCGAGCTGTTCGAGTCGCCGTGACCCGGTTGCTGCTCGTTCGCCACGGCGAGGCGACCGCCGGGTGGGGTTCCGAGCCGGATCCGGGTCTCAGCGACCGTGGTCGGCAACAGGCGCGCGACGTGGCGGCGGCCCTCGATCGGGACGGACGGCTCCCGGTGCGGGTCAGCCCGCTGCGCCGGGCGCGCGAGACCGCGTCGCCACTGGAGGAGCTCTGGGCGACCACCGCCGCGGTCGACCCGGTCATCCGTGAGCTGCCGTCGCCCGACGGCGACCTGAACGATCGCGGCGAGTGGATCCGCAGAGCGCTGCGCGGCCGCTGGGACGACCTCCACGACGAGGCCGCCCGCTGGCGGCGGGCCATCGTCGAGTCGGCCCGGGCGGTGGGCCGCTCCGAGGTCTGGATCACGCACTTCGCGGTGATCAACGCCATCGTCGGTGCGGTGACCGACTCGGAGCGGGTCGTCGTGTTCTCGCCCGGGAACTGCTCGGTGACCGAGATCGGCGTCACCAGCGGCGAGCTCACCGTGCTGCGCTTGGGCGACCAGGCGCAGACCGACATCGGGTGACCTGCCGATGACGGTGAGCCCACTGGCGGTCTTCGCGTCGACGCTGTCCGACAGCCACACCGCGGTCGCCTGGCTGGTCGTGATCGGCAACGGCCTGGCCGGCCTGTGGGCGCTGGGCGCGCACCGGATCGAGTCGCTGCGAGGTCGGGCGCTGTGGTGGTTCACCGTCGCCGCCGAGCTGACGATCTTCGTCCAGGTGGGGTTGGGCGTCGGCCTGGTCGCGGGCGAGGACATCGAGCCCCCGCAGTTCCACATGTTCTACGGCTTCGTCGCCATCATCGCGGTGGGCATCATCTACAGCTACCGCCAGCAGATGAGCCACGTCCGCCACCTGCTCTACGGCGGCGGTGGGCTGTTCCTCATGGGGCTGGGGATCCGAGCCATGATCATCAGCACGAGCTGACCCCTCTGCTCAGAGATTGACCACCGGGCAGGTGAGGGTGCGGGTGATGCCCTCGACCATCTCGATCTGGCCGACCACCATCCGCCCCAGGTCGTCCATCGTCTCGGCTGACGCCTTGGCGATCACGTCGTAGGGACCGGTCGCGATCTCGGCGCTCACGACGCCGGGGATGTCGCGGATGTGGCCGGCGACCTCGGGGGCCCGGCCCATCTCGATCTGGATCAGCACGTACGCACTCACGGACACCGGTCAGGCCTCTCGTCGGGGTTCGGGAGCGTGAGCCTAGTTGACGGGGTCCGGGTCGGCCGGCGGGAGGGGTAGGCGGGCCGGATTGGGACGGGAGCGGGGCCCGGCGCGAGTCGGGCCCCGGATCCGAGACGGCCACTGGGAGCCGAGGGGAGGGTCAGCTCTTCTCGGTCGCCTCGGCGGAGATGGCCGGCGTGCCGGCGCCCACGCCGATCTCGACCTTGCGCGGCTTGGCCGACTCGGCGATCGGCACCGTCACGGTCAGCACGCCGTGGTCGTAGTCGGCCACCAGCCCGTCGGCGTCGATCTGGTCGCCCAGGTACAGCCGGTGGGTCATGGTGCCGTGGGGACGCTGCCGGCTCACGAACCGGCCACCCTCCCGTGCGGTCGTGGGTCGCTCGGCGGTGAGGACGAGCTCACGCTTGTCGACGGTCAGCTCGATGCTGTCGGGGTCGGCGCCGGGGAGGTCGAAGACCAGCTCGAAGCGGTCCTCGTAGCGGACCACGTCGAGGGGCAGTGGCGACGCGGAGCCGCCTCGGCTCAGCCGATCCCAGTCGCGGAAGGGCCACTCCCAGAACGAGTCGAAGGTACGAAGCATTGGTTGGGCCTCCTATGGCGAAGTTGTCAGTAAACCTGAGTGTTATTGACTCAAGAGGTGACAACGGCGGGCCGGGGCCGGGATATTCCCGGACCAGCGATTTCCGGGAGCTCGAATGCCCGTGGTGCAATGACCCGATGGCGAGTGACCCCGTGGCGAACCACCCCTCGGGCCGGGCGGGGTCGGGCCCGGGGACCATCGTCGTGACCGGCGGCGCCGGCTACATCGGCAGCCACACCTGCCTGGCGCTGGTCGAGGCCGGCCACCGCCTGATCGTGGTCGACAACCTGGCCAACGGCTCGATGGTGGCGATCGACCGGATCGCCGAGCTGACCGGCGGCGACATCGAGCTGGTGGTGGCCGACGTGACCGACGTCGACGCGCTGGCGCCGGCGTTCTCGGGCCCGGTCGACGCGGTCATCCACTTCGCCGGCTTGAAAGCGGTGGGCGAGTCGGTGGAGCACCCGCTGGCGTACTACCGCAACAACCTGGTCGCCACGCTGACGCTGGTCGAGGTGATGGAGGCCCACCACGTCCGCACCCTCGTCTTCTCGTCGTCGGCCACCGTCTACGGCGACCTCGACGAGCTGCCCCTGCGCGAGGACGCCCCCCTCCGGCCGGTCAACCCCTACGGCCGCACGAAGCTGATGCAGGAGGAGATCCTCCGTGACGTCGCGGCCGCCGACCCCCGTTGGCACATGGCGCTGCTGCGGTACTTCAACCCGGTCGGTGCCCACCCGTCGGGCGTCATCGGCGAGGACCCGGCCGGGATCCCGAACAACCTCATGCCGTTCGTGATGCAGGTCGCGGTCGGGCGCCGCGACCGGCTCGAGGTGTTCGGCGACGACTACCCGACGCCCGACGGCACCTGCCTGCGGGACTACATCCACGTCATGGACCTGGCCGATGGGCATCTGGCGGCGCTCGACGCCCTCGACACCCGTCCGGGGTGTCGGGCGTGGAACCTGGGCACCGGGATCGCCAGCTCGGTCATCGAGGTGGTCGCGGCCGCGGAGCGGGCGATCGGGCGCCCGGTGCCCAAGGCGGTCGTGGGCCGCCGCTCCGGCGACGCAGCGGCGGCGTGGGCCGACCCGTCGAGAGCCGCGGAGGAGCTGGGTTGGACCGCCACCCGCGATCTCGACGAGATGTGCCGCGACCACTGGAACTGGCAGCAGCAGAACCCGGAGGGTTACCGAGAGCGGTAGGCGACTCGGCACCTACCCCAGTTGCTCGACGCTGGCCCCGGCCGACGGCAGCACCGGGTACAGGGTCGCC
>JBFJYB010000277.1:0-3932 GCA_041622835.1 Acidimicrobiales bacterium
GCTGGTGGCCGCCACCGACGCCGACGCCATGCACGGCGCGGCGCTGGCGGCCATCGATCGCACCGTGGACGCTCGCCGGATCACGATCCTGTCGTACCGGGTCGACGGCTGGAGCGTGGCCGCCGCCGCCGGCGAGCGAGCCGCCGACGTCACCATCGACCCTCGGTTCGACGCCCCCGACTCGCCGTTCCGTCCCATCCTCCTCGACCGGCGCACCGCCACGTTGGGCAACGTCACGGCTCCCGATCTGGCTGGCGACGTGGCCCCGCAGTGCACCGTCGCCCCGCTGGTGGCCGCCGACAAGCTGACCGGCGCCCTCGTCGTCACGACGTCGAGCCCGCCCGAGCGTCAGGCGATGGTCACACTCAGCTCGCTGTCGAGCGACCTCTCGCTGGCGCTCGAGGGCGCGGCCCGGACCGAGGAGCGCCACCGGCAGCAGAGCGAGCGGCGCATGCGCTCCCTGATCGAGAATTCCCGGGACCTGGTGATCGTGGTCGACGACGACCTGGTGCCCACCTTCGTCACGCCGGCGGTGAGCCGCACGCTCGGCTACGACGAGGCCGCCCTGACCGCCACCTCGTTCCTGGACCACGTCTCCGAGGAGGACCGGACCCGGTTCCTGGCCAACCTCGGTGGTGACTCCCGCACGACCACCTCGGCCGAGATCCGGATCCAGGACGCGGTCGGCAGCGTCCGATGGTTCGACGTGGTCGTGGCCAACCTCAGCCACGACCCGCGCGTGGGGGGCATGGTGATCACCGCCCGCGACATCCACGGTCGCAAGCTCGCCGATCAGCGCACCGCCCGGTCGCAGGCCCGGTTCCGGGCGCTGGTGCAGCACGCCAGCGACATCGTCGGCGTGATCGACATGCAGGGCGACATCGCCTACGTCAGCCCGTCGGTCGAGACGGTTCTCGGGTACCGGCCCGCCGATCTCGAGGGGGGCAGCGTGCTCGACATCGTGCATCCCAGCCAGCGCGAGAGCGTGGCGGCCCTCATGGTCACGGTTGCGGAGAACCCGCGTAGACCCCAGAAGGTCGAGGTGGACGTGCTCGCGGCCGACGGCGGCGTCCGCACCCTCGTGGCCACCGTCAGCGATCTGCGGGACGAGCCTGCGATCGGCGGGGTCGTGCTCAACGCCCACGACATCACCGAGCGGATGGAGCTCGAGCGCAGTCTCCGGCACCAGGCCCTGCACGACGACCTCACGGGCATCCCGAACCGGAGCCTGTTCCGCGACCGCGTCGAACAGGCCCTGACCCGGCGCAACCCCGGGCTGACCGCGGTGATGGTCCTCGACCTCGACGACTTCAAGACCGTCAACGACAGCCTCGGGCACCAGGCCGGCGACGAGCTGCTCCAGGTCCTCGCCTTCCGGCTCCGACAGGTCCTGCGGGTCGGCGACACCGCCGCGAGGATGGGAGGCGACGAGTTCGCCATCCTCGTGGAGGACTCCCAGGACCGCGGCGCGGTGCTCGAGATCGCCGACCGGCTGATGGAGAAGGTCGCCGAGCCCTTCGACATCGACGGCCGGGAGCTGGTCGTCGGGGCCAGCATCGGCGTCGTGTTCGGGCAGGACCTGGCCACCGTCACCGCCGAGGCCATGATCCGCAGCGCCGACGCCGCCATGCACGCGGCCAAGGCGCAGGGGAAGGCTCGCTACTCGGTGTACGAGGAAGCGATGTACCTCGGCGCCATGGAGCGGCTCAACCTCAAGGCCGATCTCGCGAGGGCGCTCGAGCGGCAGGAGCTCGTCGTGCACTACCAGCCGATCGTCGAGTTGGGCGACGGAGCCCTGGCCGGCTACGAGGCGCTGCTCCGCTGGAACCATCCCGACCGCGGCCCGATCAGCCCGGCCGCCTTCATCCCGCTCGCCGAGGAGACCGGCCTCATCGTCCCGATCGGGCGATGGGTCCTCGCCGAAGCCGTCGACCGCCTCGACGACTGGCAGCGCAGCAGGGGCGGGAACCGACCCCTCACCATGTCGGTCAACGTCTCGCCGCGGCAGCTCGAGAGCGACAGCGTCGTGGACGAGATCGCCGACGTCATCGAAGCCGCCGCGGTCGATCCCAGCCAGGTGGCGATCGAGCTGACCGAGACCTCGTCGCTGGCCCAACAGGGCGTGGAGGCGGACCGGCTCCGCGGGATCCGCGGCCTCGGCTGCCAGATCAGCGCCGACGACTTCGGCACCGGCTACGCGTCCTACGCGTCGCTGCGGGAGCTTCCCTTCACCGGCGTCAAGATCGACCGCAGCCTGATCGACGGCATCACCGGCCTGGAGTCCGAGCGCGCCCAGGCCCAGGTTCGCTCCATGATCGAGATGGGCGCGGAGCTGGGGTTGAAGGTCGTCGCCGAGGGCATCGAGACCATCGAGCAGGTCGTCGCCCTGCAGGCCATGCAGTGCCGGCTCGGCCAGGGCTACTTCTTCGGCCGTCCGTCTCCGAGCGGCGAGCTCGAACGGCATCTGGCCGCCTCGGATCGGGCGTTTCGCCACTGAGTCCCACGCAATGTAGGCACCGCACCACGATCTGTGCCTATGCTAGGGGCGGTCAGAGGATCGGGAGCCATCCGATTCCAGCCGGGCCCGGCACGAGGAGCCCCCCGGCATGACGCTCACCTCCGCTTTCCAGCCCGAACCATCCTGCGCGCCCGGCGCGCACCCCCGCTTCCCGGACCTCCGCTCGCTGCTGGCGGCGCGGGCCGCGACCGGCGCCGGCGCCTGTCACGTGTTCGACCGGTCGACCGACGAGTTCGCGACCGTCAGCCAGCGGGACCTGCTCCGCCGGGCCTTCGGGGCCGGCCGGCAGCTCCTCGGCACAGGGGTCGAGCCGGGCCAGATCGTCCTGCTGGCCAACCCGGCGCCCGACGCCACGCTCGAGGCGTTCTTCGGCGCGGTGTCGGTGGGGGTCGTACCGGCCATCGTGGCGGTGCGCCCGGCCTTCGACGGACCCCAGGCGGTGGCGACCCGGATCCAGCGGCTCCGAACCGAGCTGCCTGACGTGGGCGCGACCGTCGTCGCCCCCGGCTCCGACGCCGACCTGGTCGAGCGGATCTCGGGCCGCGTGATCACCCTCGACTCGCCTGGACCGGTCGAACCGTCGACGGTGGCGGCCGCCGATCCCGACTCGGTCGCCTACATCCAGCTCACGAGCGGCACGACCAGCCGGAGCCGGCCCGTCGTCATCACCCACCGGGCCGTCACCGCGAACCTGGCCGCGCTCGTCGAGCGGTGCGCCCTCGGTGCCGACGAGACCCTGCTGTCGTGGCTGCCGCTGTATCACGACATGGGGCTGGTCGGGTTCCCGCTCCTGGGCCTCGCCAGCGACGCCGACGTGGCGCTGTTGACCCCGTTCGACTTCCTCACCGATCCGACCCGGTGGCTCCGGGCCCTCGGCCGCGTCGCGGCGACCACCACCGCCAGCCCGACCTTCGGTCTCGCGTACACGACCCGCAAGGCCGACCCCGACAAGCTCCGCGGCATCGATCTCAGCCGACTCGAGCGCCTGTACTGCGCAGCCGAGCCGGTCGACGCCGAGACGCTCCGGCAGTTCCAGAAGCGGTTCCGGAGCCACGGCCTGCGCCCCGAGGCGATCAAGTCCGGATACGGGATGGCCGAGGCCGCGCTGCTGGTGACCATGCCGCGCTTCTACGACCGCAGCCGGGTCATCAGCATCGAGATGAGCGCGCTCGCGGATCTCGACCAGGTCGAGGTGTCGTCGACCCGCTCCCTGCTGCAACCGCGGAGCCTCGGGCCCACCCCGTCGCTCGATCTCGTCTCGCTCGGCCGACCGGCCCAGGGCATCGACCTCTGGCTCGTGCGCGCCGACGGGTCCCGCATCGACGAGGACGACGTGTGCGGCGAGGTGACGATCCGCGGCGACAGCGTGGCGCCCGGCTACCTCCGCTCCGACGGCGGCCTCGACCCGATCGAC
>JBFJYB010000278.1:0-3929 GCA_041622835.1 Acidimicrobiales bacterium
CGACCCGGATCAACCAGACCACCTCGGGCTCCGGCCCCGCTCCCGATCCGACCCCCGGCAAGGGTCTCACCGACGAGGAGGCACTGGCCTGCTCGCTCGAGAACCCCGAGACCTGCGAAGCCTGCGACTGACCCGCCCCATCGACTGACCGAGGACCCCATGGCCGTCACCGACACCGCCCTCCATCCCATCGCTCCGGTCGCGCCGACCCACGAGGCGACGCGCCGGTCCCACCACATCCTCGATCCGGGGTTCAACCTCACCCTGCGGCCGATGCGGTACCCGGTGTTCTACGAGATGTACCGCGACGCCATCAAGAACACGTGGACCGTCGACGAGATCGACTTCAGCGACGACCTGGTCGACCTCGACCGCCGCCTGCTGCCGGCCGAGAAGCACCTGATCAACCGGCTCGTCGCCTTCTTCGCCACCGGCGACTCGATCGTGGCCAACAACCTGGTGCTCAACCTCTACAAGCACGTCAACGCACCCGAGGCCCGCATGTACCTGTCGCGCCAGCTGTACGAGGAGGCGCTCCACGTCCAGTTCTACCTGACCCTGCTCGACAACTACATCCCCGACCTGGCCGAGCGCGAGGCGGCCTTCGCCGCCATCGAGAACATCCCCTCGATCCGCCACAAGGCCGAGTTCTGCTTCCGCTGGATGAGCTCGATCGAGTCGCTCGACCGGCTCGACACGCCCGAGCAGCGCCGTCAGTTCCTCCTGAACCTGATCTGCTTCGCGACCTGCATCGAGGGGCTCTTCTTCTTCGCCGCCTTCGCCTACGTGTACTTCCTCCGCAGCAAGGGCCTGCTGAACGGCCTCGCCGCCGGCACCAACTGGGTGTTCCGTGACGAGAGCTGCCACATGAACTTCGCCCTCGAGGTGGTCGACACGGTTCGCGCCGAGGAGCCCGACCTGTTCGACGCCGACCTCGGCGAGCAGATCGCCCAGATGATCGACGAGGCGGTCGAGTGCGAGCACCGCTTCGCCGAGGACGTGCTGGGCGAGGGCGTGCCGGGCATGAGCCTGGCCGACACCCGCCACTACCTCGAGTTCGTCGCCGACCAGCGCCTGGTTCAGCTCGGCCTGGCCCCCCGCTACGGCGCCAGGAACCCGTTCAGCTTCATGGAGCTGCAGGACGTCCAGGAGCTGACCAACTTCTTCGAGCGGACCGTGGCCGCCTACCAGGTCGGTGTGGAGGGCGACGTCAGCTTCGACGAGGACTTCTGAGCACGCAGCCCGGCGGGTGCTGGAGAGCCCGCCACGCCGATCCCACCTCCCCCACTCCCTGATCGGGGCCCGGCCACCAGGCCGGGCCCCGGTTGGTTTTCGGGAATCACACGCGTGTGACTGGCGATGGCCTACGGTCGGGGACGCTGATGTCCGGCCCGACCACCTACGTCCTCGACACCTCGGTCCTTCTGGCGGATCCCGATGCGATCTTCCGTTTCGAGGACAACCACGTGGTCCTCCCGCTGGTCGTGCTCACCGAGCTCGAGCACAAGCGGCACCACCCCGATCTCGGCTGGGCGGCCCGGACCGCTCTGCGCAGCCTCGAGGAGATCCGGGTCACCGCCGGGGCCCTCGACCGGCCGGTGCGGGTCAACCACCAGGGCGGCACCATCGCGGTCGAGCTGAACCACACCGACGCGGTCGGCCTGCCGCTGGCGCTGGCCGATCACAAGAACGACCACCGGATCCTCACCGTCGCCTACAACCTCGCGACCTCGACCGGCCGGGTGGTGCTGGTGACCAAGGATCTCCCGTTGCGCCTGAAGGCGTCGGTCGTCGGACTCGATGCCGAGGAGTACCGCACCGAGCTCTCGACCGGTCCCGAGTGGAGCGGGTTCGTGAGCCGGTCGGCCGAGCCGAGCGACATCGACCGGCTCTACCGTGACGGGCTGGCGACGATCCCGGCCGCCACCGGGCTCCCGTGTCACTCCGGGCTCGCGCTCACTGCCGGATCGCAGTCGGCGCTCGGTCGCGTGCGTCCCGACGGCCGGGTCCAGCTCGTGAGCCCCGACACCCAACTGTTCGCGGTCAGGGGCCGCAACGCCGAGCAGCGCGTCGCGGTGAGCCTTCTTGCTGACGACGACATCGGGATCGTGAGCCTCGGGGGCAACGCCGGCACCGGCAAGAGCGTGCTGGCCCTCGCCGCCGGGCTCGAGGCGGTGCTCGAGCGCCGCACCCACCGCAAGATCGTGGTGTTCCGCCCCCTCTACCCGGTCGGCGGCCAGGAGCTCGGCTACCTGCCCGGTGACGAGGGCGACAAGATGGCTCCCTGGGGAGCGGCGGTCACCGACGCCCTCGAAGCGGTCGTCGACGAGGTCGTGATCGACGAGGTGCTCGACCGGCAGATACTGGAGGTGCTGCCCCTCACCCACATCCGGGGTCGGAGCCTCACCGACAGCTTCGTCATCATCGACGAGGCCCAGAACCTCGAGCGCAGCGTGCTGCTCACCGCCCTGACCCGCCTCGGACGCCAGAGCCGGGTCGTGCTCACCCACGACATCGCCCAGCGCGACAACCTGCGGGTGGGCCGCCACGACGGGATCGTCTCGGTCATCAACGGCCTCCGCGGCCACGAGTTGTTCGCCCACATCACGCTCACCCGCTCCGAGCGGAGCCCGATCGCGTCGCTCGTCGCCGGTCTGCTCGACGTCGGTCGCGTCGAGCCGCACCTTCCGAGGCATCTCGAGCCGGTTCCGGCTTCGGAACCGGCCTGAGCCGGCCAACCCGGACGCGCCGCGGCCGTCCACTATCGTCTGGTCACGGGCGGTGACCGGCTGTCCACCGTGCACCGGCTCCCGACCGCAACAACGATGGCGTCACGTAGTCTGCGGGGCCTGTTCCGCCGCAAGCGATCGGCTGCCGAGCCGGCACCCGATCAGCTCCACATCCTGGCATCGGTGATCCTCGCCGAGGCCGAGCCTCTCGACGCGTTGGCAGCCGGCGTACCCCTCAACGACTCCTACGACGCCGCCCTGTACGCGGTCGAGTCCCTGATCCAGAAGCCGCACCGGGTCGTGGTCGTCACCGGCGTCTCGGCCATGGCCTCCTCCGCCGAGGTGGCCACCGGCCTGGCACTGGTCGGCGTCGCCGCCGGACGGCGGGTGGTGCTGATCGACGCCAACCTGGGATCGGGTCAGGTCGCGGAATCGTTCGGGGTGGCCGACACCACCGGGTTGTCCGACGTGCTGGTCGGCGCGGTCGGACTGGGTGATGCGGTGGTGCGCCCGATCGCAGACCGCAGTCTCCTGGTCATCCCGGCCGGCCGGCACTCGGCCGAGCTGGCCGGGCCGCTGCCCGAGGACCGGGCCAAGGGGCTGCTCGAGTACCTCGCCGGAGCGGCCCAACTGGTCGTGATCGACTCCGACGGCGAGGCCTTGGGCGTGCCCGGCGCCGGCTGGGGTCCGCTGTCCGACGGCGTGCTGCTCGTGGGTGACCGCCGGGTGGGGGGTGAGGTCGCCGGATCGGCGGTGGCAGCGACCATCCGCCAGGCGGGCGGCCACGTGCTCGGTGCGATCCGGACCCAGGTGTCGGGCTCCACGCCGACACCGTCGGAGGTCCCTGACCTGTTCTCGGGCCGGTCGCACGGACCGCCGTCCGTGCCCTTCGGACCAGCGCCGGAGCCGCCCGTCGAACCGGCCCCCGCCGGAGCAGCCCCCGAACCCGAACCGGCCGCGCCCGTACCGGCACCGGCCGGGCCAGAGCCGGCGCCCGTTGAAGCCGTCCCCGAGCCCCAGCCGACCACTCCCGATCCCGAATCGGCGCCGGCCGAGCCCGCTCCCGAGCCCGCCCCCGAGCCCCAGCCGGCGCCGGCCGCTCCCGCCTGGGAGTCCATGCCGGCCCGGGCGACCCCACGGCCGCGGGCCCGCCCGGCGGCCGAGACCCCACCGCCCAAGCGCCCGGTCCCGCCCGCGAGC
>JBFJYB010000279.1:0-3926 GCA_041622835.1 Acidimicrobiales bacterium
GCCCGACGGGTGGACCTACGAGGGGTGGGTCGTGATCGACGGCGTCCCGCTCACTGCCGGCACCTTCACCGACCCGTTCGCGCCCGACGACGCCGCCCCCTACAGCGGGCCCATCCCCGGCCCGCCGCTGGTCGGCGAGGACTACCTCCTCAACGCGCCCGAGGGCTTCACGTTCCCGGTCGACCTCCGCAGCCAGACCGTGGTGATCTCGGTCGAGCCGGTCCCCGACGACTCGCCCGCCCCCTTCGCTCTGAAGCCCCTGGTCGGCGTGGTACCGGCTGACGCCATCGACCACGTCGTCTACGACCAGGCCAACGTGGCGGCCGACAGCCTGCCGGTCGGAGTCGCGCTCTTGGGCTGAGACGGGTCATCTAGCCTCGGGGAGTGCGACGGCCGACCCGGTGGACACGACTCCGGACCGTCGTCGCGGTCGTGGCCCTGCTGGCGTCGGCCTGTGGCGGGGCCGACGGTACCGACGGTCTCGACGCCAGCGAGCCGCCCACGCCAGAGCCGACCTCTGAGGCTGCGACCCCGGAGCCCGTCGCGGTTCCCGAGCCGACCGTCGAGCCGGATCCCACGCCGACCGATCCGACGGCCCCGGCTGCCGATCCGGTCGAGCTCCCGGCGCTCGCAGGACCCTCGGCCACCGCAGTGGTCCTCCAGGATGCCGGGCCGCGGATCACCGCCGTCGTGTACCCGCGTCCCGACTACGAGGGCGATCCCTGGTCGCAGTGGGGCCAGGGCGTGGTCCTGCCCGACGGTCGGGTCGTGTCGGCCATCGGCGACCACCTGGGCCGGGGCGGCAACTCGTACGTGTTCGTCTACGACCCCTCGTCGGGCGTCATCACGAGGATCGGCGACGTGGCCGCCGCGCTCGACCACCCCGCCGACAGCTGGGGGTTCGGCAAGGTCCACGGGCAGATGGTGCTGGCCGACGACGGCGACGTGTACTTCGCGACCTACTGGGGCTCGCGTCGCGACATCGAGTTCGACGACGCCTACCAGGGCGACGTGTTGTTCCGCCTCGACACCGCCACGTTCACGCTCGAACCGCTGGGCGTACCGGTGCCCCGCCACGGCGTGCCCTCGCTGGCCGGAGACGGGCGCTACCTCTACGGGGAGGCCGTCGACCCGCTCAGCGACCCCGAGTCGGGCGGGCTGTTCGTCTACGACACCGTCGAGCGCGAGGTCGTCGCCTGGCTCCCCGACCAGCGCCACGACCAGTTCCGCAACGTGATCGTCGACGCGGCCGGCGCCCTGGTGACCACCCGGGACGGCGACCTCCTGCGCTACGAGACCGGCGCCGACGCGCTGGCGCTCTCGCCGGTGTCGCTCGGCGACCGGCTGCGGGCCTCGACCCCACCCGACGCCGACGGTGTCGTGTACACGGTGACGACCAAGGACCACCGCTTGGCGGCGATCGAGCCCGGCGGCGCGGTCCGCCCGCTGGGAACCGCCCTCGACTACTCCGCGAGCCTGGCCCTCACCCCCGACGGCACCGGCATCGTCTACGCGCCGGGCGCTCGCGGCGACGCACCGGCCTTCGGCACGCCGGTGATCTCCGTCGACACCGCGACCGGCGACCAGACGGTGATCGCCGAGCTCGATCGCCTGGCCCGCGACGGGCTGGGCCTGGTCCTCGGCGGTAGCTACAACGTGACCGTCGACGCGGCCCGCGGTCTGGTCCACGTCGGGTTCAATGCCGGGCCCGACGACGAGTCGCCGTGGGGCGAAGTGGTGCTGGTGACCATCGAGCTGGGCGGGACGCGTGGCGAGCCGGCGGCAGCGGCGTCGCTCGAGCCGGCCACCGAGGCCTTCGGCCTGGTCGACCCGCTGCTCGGCATCCGGGGCCATGCGGTGGCCGTGGCCGACGTCGACGGCGACGGCTGGGACGACGTCTTCGTGGGCACCTTCGCCGACCGACCTCCCGAGACCTACGCGGTGCGGGGCGCCGACGGGCCCGCGCCCGACCGGCTGCTGCTGGGCGGCCCCGACGGGTACCGGCTCGACCCGGACTTCCCGGGGCGGCTCAGCCGCAGCGCCGGGGCGACCTTCGCCGACCTCGACGGCGACGGCGACCCCGACCTCGTCGTCTCCCGCAACGTCCGCAAGGACGTGGTCGGCACCGAGATCCTCCGCAACGACGGTGGCTCGTTCGAGCCGGTTGCGGTGCTCGACGACTCGCGCGGCGGACGGGCGGTCGGGACCCTCGACTACGACGGCGACGGCGACCTCGACGTGTTCCTCGTCGAGGACCGTTGGTCGGGAGCGAGCAGCGCCCTGTTCCGCAACGACGGCGGGTTCCGCTTCACCGACCAGACCGCGGCCGCCGGTCTGCCGGCCGACGTGTTCGGTCTGGGGCTCGGCATCGCCGACCTCGACGGCAACGGCCGCGACGACCTGGTGATCGGCGGCTCGAACCGGATCTTCCTCGGCGACGAGGCCGGTGGCTTCACCGAGTCGCAGGCGACCGACCTCGAGTGGGAGACCTACGGCCCCGAGGACGACGTCGCCCATGTCGCCATCGGCGACGTCGACGGCGACGGTCGGCCCGACGTCGTGCTCGGCCAGCACTACAACAGCACGCTCGACTTCGACGAGCGGGTCCCGGTGCGGCTCTACCTCAACGAGGAAGCCGGCGACCGCGGGGTTCGGCTGCGCGACGTCACCGAGGCGGCCGGGCTGGTTCCGCTGCCCACCAAGGCACCGAAGGTGCTGCTGGTCGACCTGAACGGCGACGGCTGGCTCGACCTGGTCACGACCGCGGCGGCCGGCGGCGGCGCCTCACCGGCGGTGTTCTTCCACCAGGGCGTGGTCGACGGGGTGCCCCGCTTCTCCGCGCCCGCCGGTCTCGGCGATGCCCAGTACTGGATCGACGCGGCGGTCGTCGACGCCGACCGCGACGGGCGCGACGACCTGTTCCTCGTCGAGTGGGAGCCGTCGATCGGCTCGGTGCTGTTCCGCAACGCGGCGCCGTGAGGGGCACAATGGGCTGCGCTGCCCACGTAGCTCAGTCGGATAGAGCAGGGACCTCCTAAGTCCAAGGTCGCAGGTTCGATTCCTGCCGTGGGCGCAGCCGCCTAGCATGCGTGGGCAACCGAACCCGGGGGAACGTCGCATGGCCAAGGATCCGAAGCTCGACAGGCTGCACGCCGTCCCGCTGTTCTCGAGCTGCGACCGCAAGTCGCTCGAGGAGCTGGCCCGGGTGGTCGACAGCGTCGACGTCAAGGCCGGCGAGGTGCTCTACCGCCAGGACCGCCGCCATCACGAGGCCTACGTGATCGAGTCCGGTACCGCCGAGGTGATCATCGACGGCGAGACCATTGCCGAGATCCCCGAGGGCCAGATGGTCGGCGAGATCGGGCTGCTCACCAAGGAGTCGTCGACCGCCACGGTCGTGGCCAAGACCGACATGACCGTGCTCGTGATTCCCTACCAACGGTTCGACCAGATCCTGCAGAGCACCCCCACCCTCGGCATCGACCTGGCCCGCGAGCTGGCCCGCCGGCTGCTCGCCACCGACGCCCGCCTGCACTAGCTGGTCAGGGGCTCAGCCGCAGCAGCAGCACCAGGAGCAGCACGGTGGCGACCGTGCCGAGGGCGGTCCGGATCGCGTTCCAGCGGTTCCACCGGGCCTCGAAGTCCTGGCGGGCCCGTCGCTGCCCCTCGGCGTCGAGCGCCTCCGGATCGATGGCCTGGACGGCGTTGTTGAGCGGGATGTTGATGGTCGCCGTCGGCACCTGCACTCCCAGCAGGTAGACGGCGGCGGCGGCGAGCGCCAACACGAGGTCGGCGCCGTCGAGCTCGGCGATACCCAGCACCGCCGTGGCCACCACGGCCAGGACCGAGCCCACCCATGCCACCATGAACAGCGGCTGGCGGTCCTGGATCACCCGGTCCATCACCTGGAAGCCCCGCAGGAAGGC
>JBFJYB010000280.1:0-3906 GCA_041622835.1 Acidimicrobiales bacterium
TCAAGAGTTCAAGGACTTCATCAACCGCGGCAACGTGGTCGACCTGGCCGTGGCCGTCGTCATCGGCGCCGCCTTCGGTCTGGTCATCAACAGCTTCGTCGACGACGTGCTCATGCAGATCGTGGCGGCCATCTTCGGGCAACCCGATTTCGGCGCCCTCACGATCCACTGGGGCGATCCCGTCGGCGTAGATCCCGACTCGGGGCTGACCCTGTACGAGAACCAGATCTACTACGGCAGCTTCATCAACTCGGTGATCAACTTCCTGATCGTGGCGCTGGCCGTGTTCGTGGCCGTCAAGGTCTACAACCGGATGCAGCCGCCGGCCGAGGAGGAAGAGGCCGGCCCGTCGGAGGTCGACCTGCTCACCGAGATCCGCGACTCGCTGAGGTCCAACGCGTAGTCCGTCTAGACCTGCGGGAGGTCACCGGGGTGGAGCTTCGGCTCCACCCCGGTGGTCGTTTTCGGGCCCGGTGGTCGTCTGCGGGCGGGCTCACCGCACCCACTCGAGCGCCACGAACGCGCCCAGCCCGCCGGGGTCGAGCAGGGCCTCGGCCTCGCGGACCCGGCTCCTGGCCCGTACGGCCTCGAGATCCCCGACGCCGGCCCGCTGCTCCCAGGTCCGCCGGCCGTCCTCGACGAGGTCGTCGATGTGGTGGGCGCGCAGGAGCTCGGCCTGGGTCGAGCGCAGGGTCGGCGCCCGGATCCGGGCCAGCTGGTCGACGGCCACCTCGCAGGTGATGTCCTGCTCCCCCGGCGCGTCGAGCGGCTCCGTACCCCGCTCGTGGGCGCGGTAGGTCCGTAGCCAGTCGCCGGGCGGTCGCGCCGCAAGCGAGGCGGTCTCGTCGCCGTAGTCGAGCACCAACACCCGGCCCCGCTCGACGACGGCCAGCGCCTCGCGGAGCCAGGCGGCGGCCTGCTGCTGCACCGGGACCCGGGCGCCGGGCACGGCGTCGGGTGCCAGCCGATCACCCAGCTCGGCCAGCTCGGCGGGGGCCGGGACCAGCACCTCCACGAACGTCGGCGAGTCGTCGCCCAGGCCGACCAGCACCAGGTCCCACCCGGCGTCGCGCCGCTGGATCAACCGGGTCGGCAGGTTGTCGAGCAGCTCGTTGGCGACCACGACCCCGGTGATGGTCACCCGGGGCAGCTCGGCCAGGCTGATCACGTGGGGGCCCGCGGGCAGGTGGGCCGGGGGCTCGTCGGGCTCGTCGGTCCCCATGAACGCCTGCGACGGCAGGGTCAGGTCGAGGTGCTCGCTGTGGCGGCGGCGCTGGGCGTCGGACCGCTCGACCAGCACGTAGCGCAGGGCCCCGGCGCAGGCCGGCGCCGCCGCCAGAACCGACGTCGCCAGCGTCCCGGGGCCGGCGCCGGCGTCGACGACCACCCACGGCTCGGGACGGTCGAGCTCGTCCCACCACCGGTCGAGGGCGCCGGCGAGGACGGCACCGAACAGCGGCCCGACCTCGGGGCTCGTCAGGAAGTCACCCCGCCGGCCCGCCCTCCCACCGGTCGCGTAGAAGCCGCTCGGGTGGTAGAGCGCGCGCTCCATGAACCGATCGAACCCGATCGGGCCCTTGGCCCGGATCTCCTCGGCAATCACTGCGGCTGCTCGCTGCATCGCACGGCGAACCTAACATCGGCCCATGAGCGAGCTCGCCCACCAGCGGTGGCGCTACGAACCGGGCCTCCACGCCGTCGGCGCCGGCGCCTATGCGTGGCTCGCGCCGGACGGCTCGTGGGGGTGGAGCAACGCGGGGCTGGTGGTCGACGGCGACGAGAGCCTGGTGGTCGACACGCTGTTCGACCTCCCGTTGACCGCCGCCATGTTGGCGGCGATGCGCGACGCGGAACCGGCTGCGACCGCGCGCGTCGACCGGCTCGTCAACACCCACGCCAACGGCGACCACTGCCACGGCAACGAGCTGGTCGACGCGGGGGAGATCGTCGCGTCGACCGCCGCGGCACGGGAGATGGACGATCTCCCACCGGAGGCGCTGGCCGGTCTGGTCGACGCCCTGGGTTCGGACGACACCGTCCTCGGTCGGTACGTGCAGCACTGCTTCGGGTCCTTCGAGCTCCACGGAATCGTGCCGGCGCCGCCGACGCGGACCTTCGAGGGCGAGCTCACCGTCACCGTCGGCGACAAGGAGTGCCACCTCGTCCAGGTCGGACCGGCCCACACTGCCGGCGACGTGCTGGTCCACGTCCCCGCCGACGGGGTGATCTACACCGGCGACATCCTCTTCGTGGAGGGGACGCCGATCATGTGGGCGGGGCCGATCCGGAACTGGATCGACGCCTGTGAGCTGATCCTCGGTCTCGACGTCGACGTGATCGTGCCGGGCCACGGGCCGATCACCGACGAGCGGGGCCCGGCCGCGGTGCGCGACTACCTGACCTTCGTCGAGTCCGAGGCGACCGCCCGCTATGACGCCGGCCTGTCGGTGGCGGACGCGGCCGCCGACATCGACCTCGGGCCGTTCGCCGAATGGAGCGACGCCGAGCGCATCGTCGTCAACGTCGCCAGCGTGTACCGCGAGCTCAGCCAGGGGCGGGTCACCCTCGACGTGGCCGAGCAGTTCGCCGCCATGGCCGAATACTGGACCGCCCACCAAGCCCTGGATCGGTGACTGAGGCCCGATGGTGGGGCGGGCCCGAGCAGTCAGAGCAGCAGGGTGCCGAGGGCGAGCAGCGAGACGTCGGTGAAGTGGGTGACCACGCCGGGGACGATGCCCGACCCGAGGGTGGCGACCGCGCAGATGACCAGGGCGGCGGTCAGCGCGAACGGCACCCGGATCGGCGCGGTGTCGCCGTCGGGGACGTCGTCGAACCACATCCGCGAGACCAGCCGGCCGTAGTACCCGAAGGCGATCACCGCGTTCACGGCCGCGACCACCGCCAGGACGTACCCCGCGGTGGTGTCGGCGCCGGTGAGCGCCCGGAACACCGAGAACTTGGCGTACCAGCCGCCCAGCGGGGGCACACCGCCGAGCGACGCCAGGAAGACCGTCATCAGCACCGCCAGGGACGGGGCGTACTCGAACAGGCCCTTGTACGAGTCGAGCTCGCCGCTGCGCGTCTTGCGGGCGACCGCCAGGACCACCGCGAACACGCCGAGGTTCATGGCCGCGTAGATGACGAGGTAGGTGACCGTCGCACTGATCGCCTGGTCGGCCAGGCGGGGGTTCTCGCCGACCACCGCCAGCGGGGCCAGCATGAACCCGGCCTGGGCGACGCCCGAGTAGGCGAGCAGCCTGATGATGTTGGTCTGCCGCAGCGCGATCAGGTTGCCGATCGTCATCGAACCGGCGGCCAGGATCCACATGACCGGCTGGTAGACCTCCTCGCGTCCGAAGAAGCCGACCACGACGAGGCTCATCAGCGCCACGAACCCGGCCGCCTTGGAGGCGACGGCGAGGAAGGCGGTCACCGGCGTCGGCGCCCCCTCGTAGGTGTCGGGGGCCCACGTGTGGAACGGCACCGCCGACACCTTGAAGCCGAAGCCGACGATCACGAAGATGATCCCGAGCGTCACCGCCGGCTCGGAACCGACGTCGCCGCCCATCACCTCGCCGATGTCGGCGAGCAACGTGCTGCCGGTGACGCCGAACACCAGCGACATGCCGTAGAGCATGATCGCCGAGGCGAACACCCCCATCAGGTAGTACTTCAGGCCGGCCTCGTTCGACTTCAGGTCGCGCTTGCGCCACGCGGCCAACAGGTACGCGGGGATCGACAGCAGCTCCAGGGCGACGAAGATCGTGATGAGGTCGCGCGCCGAGGCCATCACCACCATGCCCAGCAGCGACGCGGTGATCAGCCCATAGAACTCGTTCTCCCAGTAGTCGCCCTCGGCGATGTAGTTGGTCGACAGCAGGACCACCACGTAGCCGCTGATCACGA
>JBFJYB010000281.1:0-3900 GCA_041622835.1 Acidimicrobiales bacterium
CCGATGGAGCTGTTCAACCTCCACCTGACCGGCGACATGCACGCGGTCACCGCCGCCCACAACATGTGCTCGGCCATGCTCGACGCCAGCCTCTACCACGGCAACGAGCTCGGGCTCGACCTGCACAACATCACCTGGCGCCGGGTGCTCGACGTCAACGACCGGGCCCTGCGCAACATCGTCGTCGGCCTCGGCGGCCGGCTCGACGGCATCCCCCGCGAGTCGGGCTTCGACATCACCGCCGCCTCCGAGGTCATGGCCACCCTCGCGCTGGCCACGTCGCTGCAGGACCTGCGGGCCCGGCTGGGCCGCATCGTGGTCGGCTACACCACCGACGCCACCCCGGTCACCGCCGAGGAACTGGGGGTCGCCGGGTCGATGGCCGTCATCTTGATGGAGGCCATCAAGCCCAACCTGATGCAGACCCTCGAGAACACGCCGGCGCTGGTGCACACCGGTCCCTTCGGCAACATCGCCACCGGCAACTCGTCGATCGTGGCCGACCGCATCGGCATCCACACCGGCGACTTCCTCGTGACCGAGGCCGGCTTCGGGGCCGACATGGGCGCCGAGCGGTTCTTCAACATCAAGTGCCGCAACTCCGGCATCGACCCCGACGCCGCGGTGCTGGTGGCCACGGTGCGCGGCCTGAAGGCCCACTCGGGCAACCACAAGATCGTGGCCGGCAAGCCGCTGCCCGACGAGATCTTGGCCGAGAACCCCGACGAGGTGCACCAGGGCGGCGACAACCTCCGCAAGCAACTCGAGAACATGCGGATGCACGGGGTCACACCGGTCGTGGCGGTGAACGTGTTCCCCGAGGACCACGCCGCCGACATCGCCGCCATCTCCGAGATCGCCGACGAGTACGGCGCGCGGTCGGCGGTCACGACCCACTTCGCCGACGGCGGCAAGGGGGCGGCCGAGCTGGCCGAGGCGGTCGCCGACGCCGCCGCCGAACCCAGCACCTTCGAGCTGCTGTACCCCGACGACATGCCCCTGCGAGACAAGATCCACACCGTGGCCACCCGCGTGTACGGCGCCGACGGCGTCGAGTACACCGGCCAGGCCGACAAGCAGCTCGACACCTACGAGGCCGCCGGCTTCGGACACCTCCCCGTCTGCATCGCCAAGACCCACCTGTCGATCTCGTCGGACCCGACCCTGAAGGGCGCGCCGACCGGCTGGACCCTCCCGGTGCGCGAGGTCAGGGCCTCGGTCGGCGCCGGCTTCATCTACCCGATCTGCGGCGAGATGCGGACCATGCCCGGTCTCGGGCGGATGCCGGCCGCGAAAGGAATCGACATCACTGCCGATGGTGAGATCATCGGTTTGAGCTGAACCAACCCACCCCTACGAGAAGAGAGCCGACTCCAAACCATGGTCTTCCCCAACCGCAGCCGCAGCTCAGAGCCACGGCGCACCTACCGCGAGGCGCTCGTGCGCGAGCTGGGCTACGAGATCGTGCCCATGAAGGGCGTCGAGGGCGCCATGGCCGCGCTGCCCCCCGCCACCAACGTGTCGGTGACCTGCTCGCCGGTGAAGGGCATCGACGCCACCCTCGACCTCTGCGACGAGCTGGTCGCGGCCGGCCACAGGCCGGTCCCCCATCTCGCGGCCCGGATGGTCGAGAGCTCCGACCACTTCCGCCGCATCGTCGACCGGCTCGAACGAGCCGAGCTGACCTCCGTCTTCGTCGTGGCCGGCGACAGCGCCGAGCCCCTCGGTCCGTACTTCGACGCCATCGAGCTGATGGGCTCGCTGGTCGAGACCGCACCGTGGATCGAGTCGGTGGGGTTCACCGGGTACCCCGACGGTCACCCCCTCATCGCGGCCGAGCTGCTGACCGAGGCCATGCACCGCAAGCAGGCCCTGCTCGCCGACGCCGGCGTCACCGGCCACGTCGTCACCCAGATGTGCCTCGACCCGGGCCGGATCCGGTCGTGGCTCGAAGGCGAGCGGTCCCAGGGACTGGAGCTGCCGGTGCACCTCGGGATCCCCGGCGTCATCGACCGCACCAAGCTGCTCACGCTGGGCATGAAGCTCGGCATCGGGTCGTCGCTGAGCTACCTCAAGAAGAACCGCAACGCCCTTCGCCGACTGCTGTCGCCCCGCGGCTACCAGCCCGACCAGCTGCTGCTGCCACTCGCCGGTGACCTCCAGCCCCTCGGCGTCACCGCCCTCCACGTCTTCACCTTCAACCAGGTCGAGACCACCGCCGACTGGCAACGCTCGGTGCTCTCTTGATGGTTCGCCTCCGCCATCCATGGCGTCGGCTCACGTGTCGCCCGGCGCCGAAGGCGCGTCGGGCGACCGTTCGAACCTCGTCGGTGTGCCGGGAGCGGCCATCCTTGGCCGCCATCATCGCGCGGTCTTGATGGTTCGCCTCCGCCATCGGACCATGAGGCACTGAGAACCCGCTAGCCCGTGCCCATCCTCCTCGGGGTGCTGGCGTCGATCGGCATCGGCGTCAGCGACTACCTCGCGAGGTTCGCCAGCCGCCGCACCCAGGCGACGACGACGGTCGCCACCGCGCTGATCGGCGGCACCGTCATGGCCCTGGTGCTGATCCCGATCGTCCCGAGCGCGTTCACCGCCCGCGACTTCGGTCTCGGCGCCGCCTCCGGCTCGCTGATCGGGATGGCGCTGACCCTGATGTACCGGGGCATGTCGCTGTCGTCGACCGCCGTCGTCTCGCCGGTCGTGGCCGTGTTCATGTCGGTGGTCCCTGTGGCCTACGACCTCTCCACCGGCCAGGAGCTCTCGGGGCTGGTGGCCACCGGGATCGGGGTGGCCATCGCCGGTGTGGTGGTGATCACCGCCGGACCGGTCACGAGCGGGCGGGTGGCTCCGGGGCTCGCGTTCGGGTCCGCCTCGGGGATCTGCTTCGGGGTCGCGCTCACCATGGTCGGACGGACCGACATCGACAGCGGGATGTGGTCGGCGGTGGGCCAGCGGTCGGTCGCGCTCGCGTTCATGATGGCGCTGGCCACCGCGACCCGGGTCCCCCGGGTGCTGCCCGTCCACCTGGTGCGCGGCGGGCTCCTCTCGGGCGTGCTCGGCTCGGCCGGGGTGGCGGCCTACATCGCCGGCACCCAGCGAGGCTCGCTGAGCCAGGTGGCGGTCGCCTCCTCGATGTTCCCGGCGGTCACCGCGGTCTTGGCGGCATGGCTCGACGACGACACCCTGCACTGGTGGCAGCTCGTCGGCATCGCCGGGGTCCTGGCCGGCGTCAGCCTGATCGCGGTCGGCTAGCGCGGCTAGAACCGGATCGTGCGCGACCTCGAGCGCTGCTTCCCTGTAGGGGCATCGGTCACCCTCGCCCAGCTCGAAGGCGACGTGCACCCCGTGCTCGCCCGGCTGCGGGCCAGCGAGCCGGTGTCGTGGCTCCCCGTGCTCGACGGTTGGCTGGTGACCGAGCGGGCCGCGGCCCTGGAGGTCCTGCGCGACGACCGGTCCTTCACCGTCGACGACCCCCGGTTCTCGACGGCGCGGGTCATCGGTCCGAGCATGCTGTCTCTCGACGGTCCGGAGCACGACCGGCACCGGGTCCCCTTCTCCGAGGCGTTCCGTCATCGCGCCGTCGACGACGCGCTGTCGGGATGGGTCAGGACCGAGGCCCGACGGATCGTCGGACAGGTCGCTCGGACCGGGCGGGCCGAGCTCCGTGAAGCGGTGGCCGCCCCGCTCGCGGTGGCGGTCGTCGTGCGGGCGCTGGGCCTCACCGGAGCCGACGCCGGCCGGATCCTCGGCTGGTACCGGGCCATCGTCGAAGCCGTCACCAGGGTGGAGGCCGGCCTCGAGGTCGGCGACGCCGGTCACGACGCGGTGGAGGAGCTGCGCGCCACGGTGGGGGCCACGGTTGCCGGCGGTCGGCCGTCGCTGCTGGCCGCGGTCGCC
>JBFJYB010000282.1:0-3900 GCA_041622835.1 Acidimicrobiales bacterium
CCGACCGCGTGGTCGGCTATGGATCGTTCGCGCTCTACGAAACCGGGTCACCGCAGCTCGGGGAGGCCGCCGCCGCCCAGTTGCTCGACCTGGCGCGGGAAGTCGTGCGCAGCGAGGTGCTCGGCGGCCCCGAGCCCGACGTCTCGAGCGCGCGGCTCGCCCCCGCGCTCGATGCCCGTCGCCCGGCGTTCGTGACGCTGCGCCATCGTGGGCGGCTGCGCGGCTGCGTCGGCGATCTGCGGGCGCAAGCGCCTCTGGCCTCGGCGGTGGCCAGCGCAGCCCGCCGGGCCTGTCACGACCCCCGACTGCCTGCGGTCGAGCCCGAGGAGCTCACCGAGCTCGACGTCAGCGTGTCGGTCGTCGGGCCCCTCGAACGGGTGGTCGTGGATTCGCGGGAGAGCCTGATCGAGCGAGTCCGTCCCGGCCTCGACGGTCTGCTGCTGGCCGACCGGAGCCGCCGGGCCACCTTCCTGCCCGCGGTGTGGGTGTCGGAGCCCGACCCGGAGGCGTTCGTGTCGCGGCTGCTCGACAAGGGCGGCTGGCCCGACGACGCGAACATGGCGGACATGACCATCCACCGCTACGTGACCCAGCATCTCGGCGCCGAGTGACGTTCGAGCCGGGCGATCTAGCCTTGGGTGATGGTTGAGCCGGCCTGCGCGGCCTGCGGCACGCGACCCGCCCCCTCTGACCGCTTCTGTTCGGAATGCGGGGCCCGTCTGGCCATCACGGTCGGTGTCGCCGAACCGGCACCCGAGGCCCAGCCGCTGCGCCCACGGCGGTGGCGCGACGTCGGCACCGTCGTGGCGCTGGTCGCGGTTCTGGCGATCGGCACCTACGTGCTGGTCTCGGTGGGTGGCGATCGCATCGAGTCCGACGGCGCATCGGAGGAACCCACCGTCGAGCCCGACCCGGCGGCGCCGACCGGCGAGCTGCCGGCGGCCGCGAGCGCGGTCGAGAGGTCCGAGCCCCTGACTGCCGCGCCCGAAGGGGTCAGCTTCGCCTACCGAGACCGGGCCGGCGTCCACATCGTCGAGCTCGGCGCGTCGTCGACGCGACTCATCGAGGCCGGTTCGATCCCCCCGGAGGTCTTCCCGCACCCGACCTTCGCCGCCGTCGACCACTGGCTCGTGTACGTCGACGAGGGTCGAGCGCGGATGCTCGATCGAGCGGCTGGCGGTGCGACCGTCGACCTCGGCGCGGCCGACGCGGTCGCGCCGTGGCCGCGGCGCAGCGGCCGGCCCGCCGTCTGGCTGATCGACCTCGATCTCGGCTCGCCCGACGTGGCCCCGACCGTCACTGCGGTGGAGGTCTCCGGTGAGGTGGTGGTCGAGGCCACGGCCCTCGCGCCCGGCAGCATCGTTGCCGGGGCCACGATCGACGGGCTGGTCGTCGCCAACTCCTTCGCCGACGGCGCCTTCCTCCTCGATTCTGACGGGCTCGCCGTCATCGACGACGGAAGGGTGCTCGGCGTGGGTCTCGACTGGGTGGGGGTCTGGGACTGCGACGCCGCGCTGAAGTGTGGTGGTCGCATGCTCGACCTGGCCGACGGGACCTCGAGCAGCGTGCTGGGTCAGGCTCCGGCCGCCACTGCGGTTGCACTGTCGCCCGATCGGCGCTGGGTCGCTCAGCTGGTGGCGCCCGACACCGTCTTCCGGGGCGCGACCGCCGACCTCGAGCTACGCGACCAGATCACCGGTGGCAGTCGGCGCCTCGACGTCGACGTCTTCGGCGGCGAGCGGCTCGTGTGGTCGCCGGACGGATCGATCCTGGCCTGGACCGGGTCGAACCGGCTCTGGTTCTATCGGGTGGCCGACGGCAGCCTGCTGCAGTTCCCCGAACCGCTGCGGGCATCGAGCGCATCACCCGGCGAGCTGGTCTTTCTCGAGCCGCTCGACTGACCTCCCCACGTAGGGCCCAGCTCATACCATTCGATCGTGACCGTCGGCAGCACGTGCCCCGTCTGCGGCGCCGATCACGCGCCATCCGACGTTCGCTGCCAGAGCTGCGGCGCCCAGATCGACGCTCTCCTCGTCGACCTGGCCGAGCCCGAGCCGACCTCGAACGGCGAGGTCGCGGAGGCCCCGAGACGGACCAAGGAGGTCCTCACCGTGACCGCGGTGCTGCTGGGCCTGGCGATTGGCGCCGGCTTCCTCTTCTCCGGCGGCGACGAGCCCGACCCGATCCGGCTCGCGGTGCCGCCCGGCGACATCGACTCGCCCGTTGCCGCCACCCCCCAGCCGTTCCCGACGCCCCTGCCGTTCCCGCGGCCGACCGTTGCGCCGCCCACGCCGACGCCCGATCTTTCCGGCGAGGGCGTCGCGGGCGAGCCGGAGGTCCCTGACCTCACCTCTCTCGCCCCGCTGCTCGGTGAGGTTTCGGGGCTCTCACTGGCCTGGCGAGCCGGAGGCACGGTCCACATCCTCGATCTCGACACCGGCCAGGAACGGCAGGTCGAGGTCCCGGGAGCGTCTGCGGACAGCGAGCTCGCGGCAGTGGACGGACGGATCGTCGTCAGGTTCGGGAACCGGCTGCACGTCGTCGAGCCCGACGATCGGGTTCGCGACCTCACGATCCCGGGCGGGGTGGACCAGATCTTCGTCGCGCCGGGCGACCGCGGCGTCTGGGTGGTTCGCTACCCGCGCAGCATGGAGGACGCGCCTCGGGTGGCGTTTCTCGACGCCGACGCGCTCGCGGCGGGGACCGAGCCCGCCTGGAGCGACCTGCCCCGGTTCGCCTACCCGTCTGCCGCCGTCACCGCCCGGGGGCTGATCGTCGGGCTCTGGCAGGGTCGGCCCTTCTTGTTCGACGGCGACGGCACCTTCGAGCAGCTCCCCTACGACGGGGTCGTCGCCGCGGCCGCAAACCACCTGCTCACCTTCACCTGCGAGGGCGGCACCGATCTCACGTGCGCCATGTCGCTGGTCGACCTGGGTACGGGATCGGTCGCCGAGGTTGCGATCGACCCGTCGCAGCCGTGGGACTGGCGGCTTTCGCCCGACGGTCGGCACCTCTACTGGTTGGACTGGAGCACCACCCCCCCTGTTCATTTCGTTGCCGACCTGGCGACGGGTGAGGTGGACCCGATCGAGTCCGCCGTCGCCGCCGGCGAAGACCTCATGAGGTTCTCGCCCGGCGGGGAGTGGCTCGTCGACGTCAGGTTGGAGACGGTCTGGTTCTACCGGGTCGCCGACGGCGACGAGGTCGAGATCCCGGTCGACACCGGGCGGGTCGAGGGCTCCCACGCGCTCGTGGTGTTCTCGACCGCTCGGGCCGCCGCTTGAGACCGCGCCGGCCCGACGGGGCTAGCCTCGTGCACCGTGCCGAGCCCGACCATCGTGATCCGGGGCGGACGGGTCGTCGACGGCAGCGGCGGCACGAGCCGCGACCAGGACCTGTTGATCGCCGACGGTCGGGTCCAGGCCCTGCTGAGTCCGGGTCACCCGGTCCCTCCAGGTACCACGGAGCTCGACGCGGTCGGCTGCTGGGTGACGCCGGGCTTCATCGATCTCCACACGCACTACGACGCCGAGATCGAGGTGGCGCCCGGGCTCGGCGAGTCGGTGCGCCACGGCGTGACCACCGTCGCCATGGGGAGCTGCGGCGTCTCGATGGCCGTCGGCGACGTCGAGGACCTCGCCGACCTGTACTGTCGGGTCGAAGGCATCCCCCGTCCGCTGGTGCTTCCCCTGTTCGAAGCGGTCAAGGACTGGGACGGCCCGGCTGCCTACGCCGATCATCTCGCCGGACTCGCCCTCGGTCCCAACGTGAGCCTGCTTCTCGGTCACTCGACGATCCGAGCTCGTGCCATGGGCCTCGGCCGCAGCCTCGACCGCGACGTACGGCCCACCCCGTCGGAGATGGGGCAGATGCGCGGGCTGCTGGAGGAGGCGCTCGACG
>JBFJYB010000283.1:0-3884 GCA_041622835.1 Acidimicrobiales bacterium
CGACGATCCGACCAACCCGGAGGCGTTCAGCGCGACCCACACCGACGGGGAGGGCCTGGCCGCGCGCCGCAACCGGCTGTTCGCCGACGGGGTGCTGGAGATGTTCGTCCAGAACTCGTACTCGGGACGTCGAACCGGCTCTGCTTCGACCGGGTCCGCGGTACGGGGCTTCTCGTCGACGCCGGGCGTCGGGTGCATGGCGCTGTCGCTCGTGCCCGGCCACCTCGGCCAGGAGGAGCTGATCGCCGACATCGACAACGGGCTGCTGGTCCAGGGCGTTTCGGGGCTGCACTCCGGCGTCAACACGGTGAGCGGCGACTTCTCGACCGGCGCCGAGGGTCTGCGCATCCGCGACGGTCAGCTCGCCGAGCCGGTCCGCGAGCTCACCATCGCCTCGACACTGCAACGGATGCTCCTCGACGTGGTTGCGGTCGGCTCCGACCTCGAATGGCTCCCGATGAACGCCGCCGGCGTGTCGCTGGTGATCGCCGACGTGACGATGTCGGGCGCGTGACGAGGGGGCTCCCGCCCGATCTGGCTCCCGATCCGGTCGACGGTCGCTCCGTCGATCTCCTCGCCATCGCCGAGCAGGTCGCGGCCGGGGCGAAGGCCGGCGAAGCGGTCGAGGTGTACGTGGCCCGGAGTCGGTCGACGACCGTCAAGGCCTATGCCGGTGAGGTCGAGTCGTTCACCTCGGCGGTCAACGAGGGCATCGGGGTCAGGGTCGTCGGCGACGGGCGTCAGGGGTTCGCCCACGCCGGGACGCTCGCCGAGGACGCGAGGGCCGAGGTCCTGACCGAGGCCCGCGACAACATGGCCTTCGGCGAGGCCGACCGGTGGGCCGGGCTGGCCGAGCCCGACGGCGTGGTGCCGGTCGAGATCGATCCCTGGTCCGACGACCTGCTCGCGCTGGAAGCCGGCACGAAGATCGACCTCGCGCTCGACCTCGAGCGGCGCGTGCTGGCCGGAGACCCCCGCATCAAGGGAGTGCGCACCGCGTCGTTCGCCGACTCGGCCGGCGAGTCGGCGGTGGCCACCTCCACCGGTATCCGCGCCGCCGGTCGGGGCACGTACTGCTCGGCGGCCGTGTCGGCCATGGCCGGCGACGGCGACGAGACCATGATGGGCTACGGCTACGACGCGGCCCACGGTCCCGACGGGCTCGACGTCGAGCAGGTCGCGGTCGACGCCGTCGAGCGGGCTACCCGGCTGCTCGGCGCAGCCCAGCCGGAGTCCGTGCGGCTGTCGGCCGTGCTCGAGCCCCGCCATGCCGCGAGCCTGCTCGGCATCGTCGGCGGGATGCTGGGAGGAGAGCGCGTCCTCAAGGGTCGCTCACCGTTCGCCGAGCGGGTCGGGGAGGCGATCGCCTCCCCGCTGCTGACCCTCACCGACGACCCGACCGCCGAGGGCTCGTTGGCGGCGGCCAGCTTCGACGGCGAGGGCCTCGCCTCACGGCGCAACGTCCTGCTCCGTCAGGGCGAGCTCCAGGGGTTCCTCCACAACAGCTACACCGGGCGCCGCTCCGGCACCGGGTCGACCGGCTCGGCGGTGCGGTCGTATCGCTCGGCTCCCGGAGCCGGGGCGCGGGCGCTGATCGTCGAGGCCGGCGCCGGCAGCCTCGACGAGCTGATCGCGGCGGTCGACATCGGGATCCTCGTCCAGTCGATGACCGGTCTGCACTCGGGCGTGAACCCGGTGAGCGGCGACTTCTCGGTCGGCGTGGAAGGCATCATGATCCGGCGTGGCGAGCTGGCCGAGCCGGTCCGCGAGGCCACCATCGCATCCACCCTGCCCCGCCTGCTGCTCGACGTCGCCGCAGTGGGCGGTGAGCTCGAGTGGCTGCCCGGTGGCTCCGGCATGGCCCCACTCGTCGTCGGTGGGGTGGCGCTGGGCGGAGCCTGACGTGCCGATCGTCCACGCCATCGTCCTCGGCATCGTCCAGGGTCTCACCGAGTTCCTCCCGGTCAGCTCGAGCGGCCACCTGGCGCTGGTTCCGTGGTTGTTCGACTGGAACGACTTCGACGACGACGAGGTCGCCAAGGCCTTCGACGTCGCGGTGCACATGGGCACGCTCGTGGCGGTGGCCTGGTACTTCCGTCGAGACCTGCGTGGTTACGTGGTGGACGGCGTGCGGGCCGCCTTCGACCGGGGGAACGCCAGCGACGCCGGGCGCACGGCCTGGCTGCTCGTCCTCGCGTCGGTGCCGGCCGGCGTCGTCGGCTTCGCCCTGAACGACGCGCTCGACCGTCTCGACGACGAGATCTGGCTCGTCGCGGCGATGCTGATCGTCTTCGGGCTGGTGCTGGCCGCCGCCGACCGCATGCCGGGGCCTCGCCAGGCAGTTGACTTCCGGGTGCGCGACGCCCTGGCCATGGGACTCGGCCAGGCCGCCGCGCTCCAGCCCGGCGTCTCTCGGTCGGGCGTGACGATGTCGGTGGCGCGCGGCCTGGGCTTCGACCGCGACGGGGCGGCCCGGCTCTCGTTCCTGATGAGCCTGCCGGTGATCGCCGGCGCCGGCGTGTTCCAGCTGGTCGACGTGGGTGGGTTCGGTGGGATACCGGCCGATCTCCGATGGCCGTTCGCGGTGGGCGTGGCGACATCGGCGGTGACCGGCTGGCTCGCGGTCTGGGGCACCCTGCGGCTCGTCAGGACGCGCACGTTCGCGCCCTTCGTTCTGTACCGGGTCGCCGTCGGCGCCGCGGTGCTGGGCCTGCTCGCCTCGAGCTTCCGCTGACGCGACGCCGCCGTCACCGCCCGGTGAGCACGACCGTGAGCGCGCCCTGGGCGAGGGCGAGCGTGGTGGCCGCCAGGTCGGCGTCGTCGACCGCCACCAGCGCCTGGGCGTCCGAGACCTGGAGGACCACGGCGTGGCGTGCCACCGGCTCGCGTGCTGCTTCGCCGCCGACCGCGAACGGGTCGAGCGTCGCCCACAGCTGGACCCGATCGCCCGGCTCGAGCGGCGGCGATCCGGCCCCCGCCGCGACTGCGACCGCGGCGGTGCCGGCCGGTATCAGCGCCGCCTCCCCGCTTCCCGACAGCCGGGGGGCCAGCACGACCTCTCCGGGCAGGATGGCCGACACGGTGGTCGCGTCGGGCGCCAGCGTCTCGACCGCCCCGGGAGGTACCGCCGCGATCGGGAGCTGCCGCGGCTCGACGTCGGCCGGCGTGAGCGTCTGGCCCGGCTCGATCATCCGCCGGGCGACCAGAACCTGGCGTTGGTCCCCCCACTGCTCACGGGCCCGCTGGGCGTCGGCGACGAGGTCGGAGGCGAGCCAAGCGGTCGCCAGCGACAGCGCCGCCGCGACGAGCCAGTAGAGCCATGGCCGGCGGGCCAGCCGACCGAGCGGGGAACCGCCCCAGCGGTGGGTACGGGCCGACCTGGGGGCCGGCAGGCGAAGGCGCATGGCAGTGCCACTCCTCGGATCGAGGCCGATGGGGGAGTGGGGGTCGCGGGCGCGGCCGCGGCCGGCGCTCAGTCGCCGGAGCTGCCGGACGTGCTCTTGGTGCTCGTCGTCTTGCTCTCGGTCTTGGTGGTCGAGGTCGAATCCGAGCTACCGGAGTCCTTCGAGCCCGAGCCCTTCGAGTCGGACGACGAGTCGCTCGACCCGTTGTCGGACCGCGACTTCGAGCCGACGCCGGCGGCGGACCGGCTGTCGGTCTTGTAGAAGCCCGAGCCCTTGAAGGTGATGCCCGGGGCGCTGAACACCCTGGTCACCCGACCCCGACCCGCGCTGGTGCAGCCCTCCGGGCTGTTGCCCGACTTCTTGGTCGGGCACTTCACGAGCGTCTCGTCGTGGAACGACTGGAACAGCTCGAAGGAGGTTCCGCACGTCTGGCAGCGGTAGTCGTAGGTGGGCATCCGGTCTCCGCGTCGGAAGGGTCGA
>JBFJYB010000284.1:0-3883 GCA_041622835.1 Acidimicrobiales bacterium
GCGTGGGCCCAGTCGAGCATGTCGTCGTCGAACGCGCCCGAGTCGATGGCCCGACCGAGCCCGAACTGCCGGAGCGCCCGCGCGACCATCCGGCGGGTCATCGGCAGGCGGGTCATCAGCGCCCGCATCCCGGGCAGCGAACCCATCCGCGCGACGATCGGCGTCAACTCGCTCGGAGCACCCATCGGCCAGCTGTACAGGACCAGCTTCGACACGCGTCCCGGCGCCGCGGCGGCGCCGCGCAGGGCGAACAGGCCGCCGTACGAGGTCGCAGCCACCATCGCCCCGTCGAGCTCGAGCGCGTCGAGGAGATCCGCGAGCAGCCGGTCGGCGTACGACAGCACGCTGGCCAGGTCGCGCAGCGGGCCGCCGGCGATGGGGTCGGAGAGCCCACAGCCGGGTCGATCGACGAGGATGCAGCGGAGACCCTCGAGGCGCGCGGCCAGTCCGCTCCAGCTCGTGCCAGCGATGGCCGCTCCGTGGACGAACACGACCGGTGGACCTTCTCCCACCTCCTGGCAGCGCACCTCGCCTCCCGACCGCAGGCTCACCCGATGGTCGAGGGGCGTGATCCCGAGCTTCTCCCACAGCCGCCGCTCGAATCCGAGGTAGCGCTCGAGATCAGCGGCCATCCCCAGGGTCTAGCGTGACCGGGTGGCTGCGGCCACTGGAGTCGGGTAGTTGTAGGATCGCGTCGGGCGCCGAGTTGTGGAGGTATCCATCATGACCAAGCGACGGTTGGCACTCGCAGCGATCCTGGCGGCTCTCATCGCCGCCATCGTGAGGATGGCGAGCTCACGCCGCGCATCCGAGTGGCACGGTCTCACCGAGAGCGAGCTCCGGTCGAAGCTCGACGAGAAGCTCCCGAGCCGCATCCCCGACGAGAAGCGCAGCGCGATCACCGACAAGGTCGTCGAGAAGATGCGCGAGCGAGGAAACCTCAGCGACGACGCCCCCTCGGTCGACGAGGCCGGCGACACCGCCGACACGGTCGACCTGCGGGAAGAGGCGGGCGACACGACCGAGGTCGCGTAGTACGACTCAGGCGGCGGCTGTTTCGGGGTCGGGGACCTCACCCCGGATCCTGGCGCGGAACCGCAGGTACTCGGCGGTCATGGTGGCGATGAGGACGATCGTCGAGACGAGGACGACGTCACGGGCCGCGCCGGCCCAGACGGCCACCAGCAGGGCGATCGCCACCACGCCGATCACGCGCTCGTAGAGGTAGGTGCGCCAGCAGCGCCACACGGCCACGGCCTGGGCGAGGAGGTAGAGACCGACCGCGGCGACGAACAGCCCGCCCACCACGTCCTCCATCGGGTCGTCGGGGTGCAGGAACACCTCCTCGAGTGCGACCGCGTAGAACACGATGCCGGTGATCATGGGGTAGTGCAGCAGCGAGTACACGTCGCGGGCGATGCGTCCGGTCTCGTGGGCGTCGGCGCGCCGTAGCGCGGTCTCCATCACCTCTTGCAGGCGGTCGAAGTAGGCCCACCACATGCCGCACACCCCGGCGAGACCGACGGCCAGCGAGAGCGCGAGCGACCTGTCGATCGGCACGCCTTCGAGCGCGACCCCCACGGCGATGATGGCCTCGCCGAGGGCGATGATCAGGATCAGCCCGTGCCGCTCGGCGAAGTGGGCGGCGTCCACCTTCCAGTCGGCCTGGCCGGCGGACACGAGAACCACGGCGAGGGGTCGACGGCTCCATCCGGCGCGGCTCGTGTCGTACCGTGGAGAGATGGCAGCGAGCCGGAGTCGGCGGGTCCGGGCCGCTCTGGCGACCCGGACCTCTCTCCGCGCCAGGATCCCGACACTGCGGTGCTGACCAACGACGACGAGAGGCGCCAGCGGCGCGCACAGGTCGAAATCACAAAGCGGCGAGGGCGACTTCTCCGAGCAACCCGATCCGGTCGGGGTCGTGTCCGTTGCCGGGCAGGTTGATGGTGAGGCCGTCGATGCCGGTGTCCATGACCGCACGGAGGTGCTCGCCGACGGTGTCGGGGTCGCCGAACACCAGGATGGCCTTGGCCATCTCGACGACCTCGTCGCCCCAGCCCTTGGCGGCGGCGACGGCGCGCAGGTCGGCCTCGGCCTCCTCCATGGTCGGTGCGACGAGGACCATCTCGAGCTTGGTGACGGTGATCTCCGAGCGGTCGCGTCCCAGCCGATCGCAGTGCGCCGCCAGGGCGTCGAGCTTGCGGGGGACCTCTTCGATCGTCGCGCCGGCCAGGTTCGACTCGTCGGCGTACTGGGCGACCATCCGGAGCGTCTTCTTCTCGCCGCTGCCGCCGATCATGATCGGGATGCGCGAGACAGGGGCGGGGGAGTTGACCGCGTCGGTGACCTGGTAGTGCTGGCCGTCGAAGCTGACCGTCTCGCCCCGCAGCATGGGGAGGATGATCTGCAGTGCCTCCTCGAGCTTCTCGAAGCGGTCGGTGAAGGTGCCGAACTCGAAACCCAGGGAGTTGTGCTCGAGCTCGAACCATCCGGCACCGATGCCGAGGGTGGCGCGGCCCCCCGAGACGTGATCGAGCGCGGTGATGGTCTTGGCGAGCAGCGTCGGGTTCCGGTAGGTGTTGCCGGTGACCAGTGAGGAGAGCCGGACCGTCTCGGTGTGCTGGGCCAGCGCGGCGAGCATCGTGTAGCACTCGAACATCGGCTCGTCGTGCTCGCCCAGCCCCGGGAGTTGGTAGAAGTGGTCCATCAGCAGCACCCGGTCGAAGCCGGCGGCCTCGGCGGCCCTGGCCTGGGCGACGACGTTGCCGAAGATGTCGGCCGGGGCGACGTCCGGATAGGTGAAGTTGGGGATCTGGTAGCCGAGTCGGGTCATGGTGTGGTGCTCCTGTGCGCGCCGAGGGTCCTGACACTCTTCCGGCCAGGGTGCCGGGTCGCAACCTGACACCTTGCGCTCTGGCCCGCGCCGTCCTCGCCGACATCGCCCCTGCGTGAGGTGGAAGGCTGGGAGCGTGGTTGACGAGCTCGTCGGGGTCGGCTGGTACGAGGACGTGCCCCCCAACGGTTTCGCCAACCGTCCGCGGCCGGCGGCATCGAGCAACACCAACGTGCTCGGTCTGGCGACGCCCGAGCCCGACATCGAGATCGAGACGACCCCCGAGCACCGCAACCTGGTCGCCGGCGATCCGAGCTGCGTCGGCTGGACCCGGGCTCACGACGACCCGAACGTCGTCTCGCTGCGGGACACGCTGCGTCGCCACAACGGCATTCCCGACCTGGAGGTCGTCGACACCGCCGACGTCGAGCGGGCGGTCGAGCTGTTCTACCGCGACGGCTTCGTCGTGGTCGCCGACGCCTTGCCGCCCGACCGTCTGCGTGACCTCCGTGCCGCGACCGACCAGGTGGTGCGCGACATCCTCGCGGTCGACCCGAACGCCTCGGCCGGCGGCGGCGCCGGCGGGTTGCCCCACCGGTACTCGTTCGGCTCGAGCTCGGCGTCGCGGCACCGTCTCCACGAGCCGGCGTGGACCGCCGTCATCGACCTCGAGTCCACCACCCCGATCCTCACTGCCATCTTCGGCTCCGACGGCTACGTCGTCGGCGGGGGAGGCGGCGATCTCGCCCTGCCCGGCGCCATCGAGTATCAGGGCCTGCACGCCGACAACGTCTGGGTCGAGCCCTTCGACCCGGCCGGCGGGATCACGACGCGGGAGATGCCGGTCCCGGTCGTGACCATCAACTTCGCCATGACCGACCTGACCTGGGAGAACGGGCCGACCCGTCAGATCCCCGGCACCCAGCGCTCTCGTGAACCGATCCCGACGCTCGCCGGCGAGCCCGATTGGATGAAGTGGAGCACGCTGTGCCCGGTGCCTGCGGGCGCTGCCATCTTCCGGGACAACCGGGCCTGGCACGGGGGCACGCC
>JBFJYB010000285.1:0-3880 GCA_041622835.1 Acidimicrobiales bacterium
CACGTCGAGTACGGCGCGGTCGAGGTCAACGACGACGGCACCGTGACCGCCCGGGTGGGCACCAGCGCCCACGGGCAGGGCCACGTCACCGCCTTCTCGATGATCGTGTCCGACATGTTGGGCGTGCCGATGGAGGACGTGATCGTGCTCCAGTCCGACACCGACGAGATCCCCCGGGGCCAGGGCACCATGGGCTCGCGATCGCTGCAGACCGCCGGGTCGGCCGTGCACGTCGCCAGCGAGACGGTCCTCGACAAGGCCAGGCAGCTCGCCGCCCACCTGCTCGAGGCCAGCGCCGACGACATCGTGAAGGGCGACGGCGGCCTCCACGTCGCCGGGGTGCCGGCCAACGCGCTGAGCTGGGCCGAGCTGGCCGCCGCGGCCAACGACGACTCGAAGCGTCCCGACGGGATGGAGCCGGGGCTCGCCCACGAGCTCGACTTCGACGGCAGCGATGCCACGTTCCCCTTCGGCGCCCACGTGGCCGTCGTCGAGGTCGACACCGAGACCGGCGCGGTCACGCTGCTGCGGCACGTCGCCGTCGACGACTGCGGCCGGATCCTCAACCCGCTGCTCGTCACCGGCCAGCAGCACGGCGGCATCGCCCAGGGGGCCGCCCAGGCGCTGTACGAGGTCGTGCTGTACGACGACGACGGCAACCCGATCACCAGCAACCTGGCCGACTACGGCATCCCCTCGGCCGCCGAGCTCCCGTCGTTCGAGACCACCAACACCGAGACGCCCAGCCCGCGCAACCCGCTGGGCGCCAAGGGCATCGGCGAGTCCGGGACCATCGGCTCGACGCCGGCGATCCACAACGCGGTCGTCGACGCGGTGTCGCACCTGGGTGTGAAGCACATCGACATGCCCTTGACCGCCGAACGGGTGTGGTCGGCCGTCAGGGACGCAAGCTGACCGTCTTGTGTCGCCGCGAACGCTCGGACTGTCCGACGAGCTGTTCCGGTACGTCCTCGACCACAGCACGGGCCCCGACGAGGTCCAGCAGCGGCTGATCGAGCGCACGGGCGCCCTCGGCGGGGTCTCGCAGATGCAGATCGCTCCCGACCAGGGGGTGCTGATGGGCATGCTCGTGGCGACGGTCGCTCCGAGCTTCGCGGTCGAGGTCGGCACCTTCACCGGGTACTCGTCCATCGCGATCGCGCGGGCACTGCCCGACGGCGGTCGCCTGCTGTGCTGCGACGTGAGCGAGGAGTGGACCTCGATCGCCCGCGAGCACTGGGAGGCCGCCGGCGTCGCCGACCGCATCGAGCTCCGCGTCGGGCCGGCCCTCGACACGCTCCGGGCCCTGCCCGCCGACCAGCCCGTCGGCTTCGCGTTCATCGACGCCGACAAGGGCGGCTACGTCGACTACTACGAAGAGCTGCTGCCCCGGCTCGCCGACGGCGGGCTGATCGCGGTCGACAACACGCTGTGGGGCGGAGCGGTCGTCGACGAGAGGGACAGCTCGCCCGACACCGAGGCCATCCGCCGCTTCAACGACCACGTCGCGGCCGACCCGCGTACCGACGTGGTCATCGTCCCCATCGGCGACGGCCTCACCCTCATCCGGCAACGCTGACCCTCCCGCCGCCAATCCACCGTTCTGAGGAGCGTCGAGGACCCCCTGGCGGCCATAACCCTCCTCAGAACAAGAACGGGCGGGGTCAGTAGAGGGAGTCGCTGACGCGGCCGGTGGTGCCGCGGGCGGTGGCGACGTCGGTCGCGATCGCATTGCGTAGCCCCACCAGGTCGGCCGACACCGTGATCATGCGGAAGCCGCGCCCCAGCCGCTCGGCCGCGGTGGCGGCGGTGGCATGGATCCCGGGCACGACCCCGTGCCGACCGCATGCGTCGACGATGGTGGCCAGCGCCTCGTGGAAGTCGGGGTCCTCTGAACCCGGCGCATGGCCGAGGCTGATGGCCAGGTCGCCGGGGCCGACGTAGATCGCTTCTACGCCGGGCACCGTCAAGATGTCGTCGATCGAGTCGACCGCCTGCCGGGTCTCGACCATCGGGATGCAGGTGACGTTGGCGTTGGCCTCGGTGACGTACCCCGGGCCCTCCACGGCGCCGACCCGGGTCGGGCCGAAGCTCCGCGCCCCCTCGGGCGCGTACCTGGTGGCGCGCACGGCCGCCTCGCACTCGGCGCGCGAGTTCACCATGGGCACGATCACGGCCATGGCGCCGGCATCGAGGACCTTGCCGATGATGCCGGGCTCGTTCCACGGCACCCGGGCGGTGGGCGTGCAGCCGCCGAGGGTCAAGGCCTGCAGCATCGGTACCGCGTCGGAGAAGTGGCTGAGCCCGTGCTGGAGGTCGATGCACACGTAGTCGAGGCCGGCGGTCGCCATGACCTCGGCCGACACCGACGAGGGGATGGCCAGCCATCCGCCGAGCGCCGGCTCCCCGGCCGCGAACTTCTCACGCAGTGGGTTGGGTCGCATCCGAGCATCGTGCCATATCGTCTCGGCGTGTCCACCCTCGACGACGGGCTGATCGCCGCCCTCGGCACCTCGCTCGACGCCGAGGTCGTTCAGCGGCAGCGACTGGGCGGGGGCGACGTGGCCGAGGCGTTCCGGATCGAGCTGGCCGACGGCCGGACCCTGTTCGCCAAGACGCACCGATCGCCACCAGCGGGGTTCTTCTCCACCGAGGCGGCCGGTCTCGAATGGCTTCGCGGGGCCGGTGCCGTCGCCGTCCCCGAGGTGGTTGCCTGCTCCGACGACCCCCCGTTCCTCGTGCTCGAGTGGATCACCGAGGGCCGATCCCGCGCCAGCACCGAGGCCGACCTGGGCCGGGGCCTTGCGGACCTGCACCGCAGCGGCGCGCCCTCGTTCGGTCGCGAGGACCGCCGATCGACCGGCAGCCGGGGCCTGCCCAACGAGCCGTGCGAGACGTGGGTCGAGTTCTACGCGACCCAGCGCCTGCTGCCGTTGGCTCGCCTGGCGACCGACGCCGGAGCCCTCGCCCCTGCGACGATCCGCGACCTCGAATCGGTGGCGGCGCGCCTCGATGCGCTCGGCGGGTCGCCCGAGCCGCCGGCTCGGCTGCATGGCGACCTGTGGGGCGGAAACCGCCTCGTCGACGACCGCGGCACGAGCTGGCTGATCGACCCGGCGGCCCACGGCGGCCACCGCGAGTTCGACATGGCCATGATGCGGCTCTTCGGCGGCTTCGGCGCCGAGTGCTACGCGGCCTACGGCGAGTCGCATCCGCTGAGCGACGGGTGGGCCGAACGGGTCCCGCTGCACCAGCTCGCACCGCTCGTGGTGCACGCCGTCAAGTTCGGCGGCGGCTACGTCGGTGCGGTCGGCGACGCTCTGACCCGGCTGCGCTGAACCCCTGGTTTACCGTGGGGCCGTGGCCGGAATCGAGCTCGAGAGCGTCACCAAGCGCTTCGGCGACGTGATCGCGGTCGACGATGTCAGCCTCGGCATCACTGACGGCGAGTTCATGGTGTTGGTCGGTCCGTCCGGATGCGGCAAGTCGACGGCGCTGCGGCTGATCGCCGGGCTCGAGGAACCCGACGCCGGCGTGATCCGGCTCGACGGCGACGTGGTCAACGACGTCGAGGCCAAGCACCGCGACCTGGCCATGGTCTTCCAGTCGTATGCGCTGTACCCGCACATGACGGTCCGCCGCAACATCGCCTTCCCGCTCAAGCCGCTCGGGGTCGACCGCGCCGAACGCGACCGGCGGGCGGCCGACGCCGCCGCGCTGCTGGCCCTCGACGACGTGCTCGACCGCAAACCGTCGCAGCTCTCGGGCGGGCAGCGGCAGCGGGTCGCGCTGGCCCGCGCCATCGTGCGCGAGCCCCGCGCCTTCCTCATGGACGAGCCACTGTCGAACCTCGACGCCAAGCTGCGCACCGAGACCCGAG
>JBFJYB010000286.1:0-3873 GCA_041622835.1 Acidimicrobiales bacterium
ACCGGGCGGCTGTCCATGTTCACCAGCCCGACACCGGCCTGGTCGCCGTTCACGAGCACCGAGCACCCGACGATCGCCCAGTCCTGGGCGCGGCGGTTGAACTTCTGGAACGACCAGCCGGCGTCGGGGACCTTGGGGACGCGGATCTCGGTGAGCAGCTCGTCGGGCCCGAGGGCGGTCTCGAGAAAGCCGGTGAAGAAGTCGTCGCTCGCGATCTCCCGCTCGCCGTCGGGTCCGCGGGCCACCATCGTGGCCCGCAGCGCCAGCAGGACCGACGGGATGTCGGAGGCCGGGTCGCCGTGGGCGATCGAGCCGCCGATCGTGCCCCGATGGCGCACCTGGGGGTCGCCGACGTTGGAGGTGGCCGCGGCCAGCAGCGGGACCTGCGAGCCGACCAGCTCGTCGATCTCGACGTCGCGGTGGCGGGTGAGCGCGCCGATGGCCAGATGGTCGCCGGCGTCGTGGACGTAGCTGAGCTCGGAGATCCGGCCGATGTCGACCAGCACGGCGGGCGACGCGAGCCGGAGCTTCATGAGCGGCAGCAGCGAGTGTCCGCCGGCCAGCAGCTTGGCCTCGTCGCCGTGCTCGGCGAGCGCGGCCAGCGCCTCGTCGGCCGAGCCGGCGCGGACGTAGTCGAAGGCGGCGGGGATCACGATCCGGCCTCCGCGGCGCTCAGGACGGCCTTGACGATGTTGTGGTAGCCGGTGCAGCGGCAGAGGTTGCCCTCGAGGCCGTGGCGCACCTGCAGCTCGGTCGGGTCGGGGATCTCGTCGAGCAGGGAGACGGCGGCCATGACCATCCCGGGCGTGCAGTAGCCGCACTGGAGCGCATGGCTCTCGTGGAAGGCCTGCTGCATCGGGTGCAGCTCGTCGGCGCTGGGCGCCAGGCCCTCGATCGTGGTCAGCTCCTGGCCGTCGGCCTGGACGGCGAGCATGGTGCACGACTTGACCGCCTCGCCGTTCAGGTGGATGGTGCAGGCGCCGCACGACGAGGTGTCGCAGCCGATGTTGGTCCCGGTCAGCCCGACGTCGTCACGGAGGAAGTGGACCAGGAGGCGGCGCGGCTCGACGTCGGCCGTGTGGGCCTCGCCGTTGATCGTGACGTGAACTTCCAACGTCGCTCCCCTTCTCGATGATCGGTCGTCGCGGTCGTCGCGGCAGCGGACGGGTGTCCGGCCGCACCGGAATCTAGTCGCAACCGGCGCCGCGGGTCGTAGTCAGCGAAGTCACGGGCGGATGCGGGCGAGACTGCGCAGCGCCATCGCACCGAAGCAGCCGGTCAGGCCGGCCAGCGCCAGGAGGCCGGGCCAGGTGACCGACCAGGTGACGTCGCCGATGAACCCCTGGCGGACCAGACGGATGACGTTGGTCATCGGGTTGACGCGGGCCACCGTGTGCAGCCAGCCCTCGATGGCGACGAGCGGTGCCTGGCCGATCGACATGAACATGAAGGTGAAGATCCCGATCTGGATCAGCGCCAGGGACTGGAGGGTCTGCATCCGGTACACGACGGCCAGACCGAACAGCGACATCACGGTGGCCGCTCCGACGCAGCCGACGTAGATGGTGACCAGGCCGAGGGGGCCGCCGGGCATGTCGGCTCCGAGCAGGAACGCCACGCCCAGGACGAGGGTGATCGGGATCAGGCTGCGGAGCTGGCCGTACAGCACGCTGCCGGCCATCAGCGCCAGCCGGTTGGTGGGGGCCAGCAGGAGCCGGTCGAAGAACCCGTTCTCGAGGTCGGTGGCGGCCGAGCCCGCCGCGCCCACACCGGCGAAGGCGGCGCCTTGCAGCATCGCCCATGCCGTCATCCAGTTGACGGCCTCGTCGGTCCCGTAGCCGCGGATGTCGGTGACCGACGCGAAGCTCCCGCTGAAGGCCACCACGAAGAAGACCGGCATGAAGACCACAGGGAAGATCAGCGACGGCAGCCGACGCATGCGGAGCAGTCCCCGGCTGCCGATCGCCCACGCGACCGCGAGGAAGGCCGAGTCGTGGCCGCGGGGCGGGGCGGCGACGGGCCGGGCAGCGAGATCGGTCACAGGCGTCTCGTCCTCCACCGGAGCTGGCTGAGCGCGAGCAGGCTCGACGCGACCGCGAAGGCGGCGGTGATCCCGAGAGCCGAGCCGACGTCGGTCCAGTCGAAGCCCTCGATCACGAGGCGCCGGGTCGGGTCGACGATCCAGGTGATGGGGTTGTGCCGCGCCAGCGCGCCGTACCAGCCCTCCATCAGGCTCGTCGGGAAGAAGGCCGAGCTCACGAACAGCAACACGAAGATCAGCGGGAACGTGCTCTGGATCGCCTCCTGCGAACCGGTGCGGAACGCCAGGGAGCACCCGATCCCGCCGATGGCCAGCGCGAGCAGGACGCCGACGAGGACCAGCACGACCGCGCCCGGGAAGCCGGCCGCGATGCGGGCTCCGAAGACCACGAACACGATCATGAGGAACACGGCCTGCAGCGCAGCGAAGATCGCCGACCCGGCCAGGCGGCCGACGAGGATCGACGACCGGGCCACCGGCGAGGCGAGGAGCCGGTCGATGAACCCGTTCTCGATGTCGAGGGCCAGCTCGGAGGCGCCGTTGTTGGCACCGAAGGCGACCCCCTGGAGGATGCTGGCCGGCACCAGGAAGTCGAGGAACGAGTCGACATCGGGGAAGCCCTCGAGCCGCACCGCCCTGGCGAACTGCGAGGTGTAGACCGCGGCCAGCATGAGCGGGAAGAACAGCCCCGGCACCCAGTTCTGGGGCTGGCGGACCGTGGCGAGCACCGAGCGGCGGCTCAGCGCGATCGTCTGGTCGAGGGCGCTCATCGCCGACCTCGAGCGCTCACGCGACCGGCTCCTCGGCCACCCCTTCGAGCCGCCGCCCGGTGGCCTCGGCGAACACGTCGTCGAGCGACGGCTCGTCGAGCTCGAGATGCTGGAAGTCGATGCCCTGCTCGTCGAGGGCCCGAACGACCGACGCGACCTCGGCGGTGCCGCCGATCAGCCCGATCGCGAGCCGTCCGGCTCGGGCCGGCCGTTGCTCGCCGAAGGCCGCGAGTGCGTCGCGCGCCCGGTCGAGGTCGCCGGCGGCCACGTCGATGCGCAGGGTCGGGGCACCGACGGCCTCCTTCAGCGCGGCGGGCGCGCCCTCGCGGACGATCCGTCCGCCGTCGATGATGGCGACGCGCTGGGCCAGCACGTCGGCCTCCTCCAGGTACTGGGTGGTCAGGAACACGGTGGTCCCGTTCTCGACGTTGAGCGAGCGGACCTCGTCCCACAGCGCCCGGCGACTCGTCGGGTCGAGGCCGGTCGTCGGCTCGTCGAGGAAGAGCACCTGCGGCTCGTGGACGAGCGACAGGGCCAGGTCGAGGCGGCGGCGCATCCCGCCCGAGTAGGTGCCGACCCGGCGGTCGGCCGCGCCGGTGAGGCCGACCCGTTCGAGCAGCTCACCGGCGCGCGTCTCGGCCCGCGCGCGGGGGATCCCGTGCAGGACCGACTGGAGGCGCAACAGCTCGGTGCCGGTCATCAGCGGGTCGATGGCCGCGTCCTGCAGGGCCACGCCGATCGACCGCCGGACCGCCGCCGCTTCGGCGACCACGTCGTGGCCGGCGACCCGGGCCGACCCCGCGGTCGGCTTCAGCAGGGTCGTCAGCATGCGGACCATCGTGGACTTGCCGGCCCCGTTGGGACCGAGGAAGCCGAACACCTCGCCCTGCCGAACGACGAGATCGACGCGGTCCACCGCGACGAGCGTCCCGAACCGGCGCTCGAGTCCCTCGACTTCGACCGGATGCGTCATGCGCCGCGCGCCCCCGCTCTCCGATGACGTCATCCCGGCACGGTACCGACGGCGCCGGGACGACTGCTACGGTGCGCGGCCGTCGGGCG
>JBFJYB010000287.1:0-3859 GCA_041622835.1 Acidimicrobiales bacterium
ATCGCGATCCAGGTCGGTGTTGAGGGTCACGTCGTCGACGACCGAGACGACGTCGTGCCCGTCGTGATCGCGGACGCGAAAGCCCGGCGTCAGGTTGAAGAACAGCTCGGTTCCCTCGAGCTTCGAGGGCTCGGCGTCGGGATGGAAGAACGGAGTGACGTCGCCGCCGGTGGAGTGCGCCACCGCGTCGGCAAGCTGGCGCCGATCGCCCCCGACCGGGGCGAGCAGCTCGATCTCCACGCCGATCCGAGCTGTCAGCTCGACCGCCATCGGGTCGGCGGGGTCAGCCCCCTTGCAGGCCCTTCGCCGCCACCACCTGCTGACGGAAGTTCAGCCACATCTGCAGCTTCTCTCCGAGGCTGGCCTTCATCTCGTCGATCGAGACCTTCCAGTAGTTGGCGACGGCGTCGATGTCGGCGTAGCGCCGCTCGTGATCAGGCCATCCGTCCATCTGCCAGATGAACGAGATGGTCCTCGGGTCGGGCCACTGCCCGGTGCTGGCCGCCTCCACCGTCGGGGCGAGGCCACCGGCTCCCCAGCCCTGCTCGATCATCTCTCCGCCGCGCACCTTGGCCTCGTAGAAGCCGTCCAGGTCCCAGAACGCAGCCAGTTGCTCGGCGTTCTGGAAGGTGTACCCCGCGTCGAGGAACTTCTGTGCGTAGTACTCCCCCATCGTGATCCCCCCTGAGTCGGAGGCGACGCTACCAGCCCGCTCGGACCCCTGCCCGGTGGGGTGTCTCGTCCCGGTCAGGCGAGGAGGCGGAGGGGGGCCTCGAGGTAGGACGCGACCGTCGAAGCGAACTCGGCCGCGGGCACACCATCGATCACGCGGTGGTCCCAGGTGAGGCTGAGCGTCATGACCTGACGGCGAACCGGCCTGTCCCCGTCCCATCGCACCGCGTCACGGATACGGCCCACCCCCAAGATGGCGGCGTTGGGCGGGTTGACGATCGGGGTGAACACGTCGACGCCGAACATGCCGAGGGCGGTCACCGAGAACGTGCCGCCCTCGATCTCGTGCATCGACAGGCGACCGTCGCGGGCTGCGGCCGCCAGCCGGCTGGTCTCGACGGCCAGGTCGGGCAGGGGCAGCCGGTCGGCGTGGTGCACGACCGGGACGATCAGGCCGTCGGGCAGCGCCACCGCCATGCCGACGTTCACGTCGGGCTGCACGTGGATCTCGTCGCCGACCATCGATGCGTTGACCATCGGGTGATCGCGAAGAGCGCGGGCCGCAGCGGCGATCACGAAGTCGGTGAACCCCGGCACTGCGCCCAGCTCGTCGGCGCCGATCTCCTTGAACTGCTCACGCAGCTCGACGACCCGGTCCATCTCGGCGTCGAGGCCGAGCGTGAGCTGCGCCATCTCGTGGAGGCTGCCGTGCATGCGCTCGGCGATGATGCGGCGCATGCCCTCGACCGGGACTCGATCGCCGGGCCCGGGACCCGAGGTCTCGGCCGCCGCGGAGGCCGACGCAGCGCCGGCCCGGGCGGCGGCGTAGACGTCGGAACGCGTGACCCGTCCCTGCGGCCCGGAGCCGGCGACCGACGCGATGTCGATGCCCAGCTTCTCGGCCACCTTGCGGGCGACGAGCGGAACGAAGCGACCGTCGCCGGCCGCGATCTCGGCTGTGGCTGTGGCAGCAGCGGGCGCGGCCGGCACCGATGCCGCCTCGACGTCCTCGGAGGTGATCCGCCCGCCCGGACCCGTCCCCCGGACCGTCGCCAGGTCCACGCCCCGCTCGGCGGCCACACGGCGGGCGTTCGGTGACGCGATCAGCCGGCCCTCTCCGCCCGGGGCGGACGGTGGCGGCGGCGAGGCCGTCGCGGGAGCCGCAGTCGGTGACCCCGCCGCCGACGGCGTGGGAGCGACCGTCGGTGGCTCCTCTCCCTCTTCGACCAGCCAGGCGACGACCGCACCGCAATCGAGGGTCTCACCGCTGCCGGCCACGTGCCGGAGGATGCCGCTGGCGCCGACCTCGTACTCGGTCTCGACCTTGTCGGTCGAGATCACCATGATCGGGGTGCCGGCGGTGACCGGCTCGCCGTCGGCGACGATCCACTCGGCGACGGTGCCCTCCTGCATGGTCAGGCCGAGCTTGGGCATCTGCACCTCGACGGCCATCGTCAGGCGCCCTTCCCGGTCGCGAGCCCGAGGTCGACCGCCCGACCGACGTCGATCACCAGCGGGCCGTCGCGTCGGATCTCGACCTGAATCACCTGACCCGGCTCGATGGAGCGGTCGCGCTCACCGTCGAAGCTCAGCACACCGGGGCCCTCCCAGGTGACCGTCGAACCGGCGGGGAGCTGGTCGACCGACGCCAGCGCCACGTCGGCGAACACCCCGGGGGCCACGGGTGCTCGGACCGTCGTGCCTCCCGGCCCGAACCGGAGCGCGAGGCCGCCGGCCTCGGTCCGGTCGTGACGCCGAGCGGCGGCGGCGATGGCCGACAGACCGACCGCGGTGGGCTCGGCGATGGCGACCACGGCGGCGCGCAGCCGCTCGGTGTCCCACACCGCTCGGCTGCCCACGAACCGGCCGTCGAGCAGCATGAGGTCGACCAGCGCCAGGTCGGTCTCCTCGCCGGCGATCGAGGCGTGGATCAGCTTGGCCCGCTCGGAGACCTCAGCCGCCGTCACCCGGCCCGATGCGACCAGCCCGAGCGCCAGCCCGGCGGTGGTCGGCTCGACGGTGAGCGGGAAGACGTTGTTGGTACCGGTCGACAGCGCGACCAGTGGCGCCTCCGGCCAGCCCTTGGCGATGTTGCGGCAGGTGCCGTCGCCGCCGAGGGCAACCACCGCGGCGGCGTCGGCCTTGGCCATGGCCTCGGCGGCCAGCTCGGTGTCGACCGGGTAACCGGTGACCGGTACGTCGACCGCCTCGAAGGCGACGTCGAGACCCAGCGGCTCGATGGCGCGCCGGCACAGCTCCTTGCCGTCGGGCATCACCAGGAGCCGGGTGGCTCCACCCTCCACCGCGCCGACCGCGACCCGTTGGATGATCGAGACCTTGGCCGCGTCGCTGACCCCTCCGGCTCGGGCGACCAGTCTCCGGATGTCGGTGCCGGCCAGCGGGTTGGCGACGATGCCGACGGTGCCCATGGGCGGACCGCTCACCCGCCCCGGGCGAGGACGCCCAGCACGCCGTCCACGATCGACGCGCTGTCGGGGACGTAGTGCCGTTCGAGGGCGGGGCTGAACGGGACCGGCGAGAACGGGGCGCCGATCCGGGCGATGGGGGCGTCGAGGTAGTCGAAGGCCAGCTCACCGATGGCGGCCGCGTACTCGGCCCCGATGCCGCCGAAGCGGACCGCCTCGTGGACCACGACGATGCGGTTCGTCTTCTTCGCCGACCGCACGACGGTGTCGAGGTCGAAGGGTTGGAGGGTGCGAGGATCGACCACCTCGCAGCTGATGCCGTCGGTCGCCAGCTTCTCGGCCGCGGTGAGGGCCTCGTTGACCATCCGCCCGACGGCGAGCACCGTGACGTCGTCGCCCTCACGGGCGACGTGGGCCTGTCCGAGCGGCAGCTCGAACAGGTCTTCGGGAACCGGTCCGCTCATCCCGAGCAGCAGCTTGTTCTGGACCACGACGGTCGGGTTGTCGTCGCGGACCGAGGCGGTCAGCAGCCCCTTCATGTCGTAGGGGTTCGACGGGTACACCACCTTGAGACCCGGGACGTGGCACAGGAACGCCTCGAGGCTCTGGCTGTGCTGGGCGGCCGCCGACAGGCCGGCGCCCCCGGTGGTGGTGATGGTCAGCGGCATGGTGGCCTTGCCGCCGAACATGTACTTGAGCTTGGCGGCCTGGTTGGCGATCTGGTCCATGGCCACGAACACGAAGTCCATGAACATCAGGTC
>JBFJYB010000288.1:0-3857 GCA_041622835.1 Acidimicrobiales bacterium
CCGCAACATCGTCGTCTTCGGGGATGCCCCATGAAGCTGATCGGGGTCGAGACCTTCGTCGTCGGCAACCCGCCACCCCACTACGGGGGGCGGTACTTCGTCTTCGTCAAGCTCACGACCGACACCGGCGCCGCCGGCTACGGCGAGGTCTACTCGGTGCCGTTCCACCCGCACACGGTCGCCGCCATGATCGACGACGTCTTCGAGCGCAAGGTGGCCGGCAGCGACCCCTTCGAGATCGAGCGGCTGTGGCGGCGGGCCTACTCGAGCGGGTTCACCCAACGGCCCGACGTGTCGATGATGGGCATCCTCAGTGGCCTCGAGATCGCGTGCTGGGACATCGTCGGCAAGGAGCTGGACCGGCCCGTGTACCAGCTGCTCGGCGGCCAGGTCCGCGATCGGCTCCGCAGCTACACCTACCTCTATCCCCGCGACGGCGACGCGACCGACGTCTACGTCGACCCTCGGCTCGCGGCCGAGCGGGCACTCGAGTACGTCGACGAGGGGTTCACCGCGGTCAAGTTCGACCCGGCCGGGCCCTACAGCGCCTTCGATCCGAGGCAGCCGTCGCTGGCCTCGATCGAGCGGTCGGTGGCGTTCGTGCGCGAGATCCGGGGCGCGGTCGGTCACCGCTGCGACCTGCTGTTCGGGACGCACGGCCAGTTCACGGCCTCGGGCGCGATCCGGCTGGCCCGCCAGCTCGAGCCCTACGACCCGCTGTGGTTCGAGGAGCCGACCCCGCCCGACATGCCCGAGGCGATGGCGCCGGTGGCCCGCCACACGTCGATCCCGGTGGCGACCGGCGAGCGGCTGACCACCAAGTACGAGTTCGCCCGGGTGCTCCAGACGGGTGCGGCGTCGATCCTGCAGATGGCGCTGGGGCGGGTGGGCGGCATCCTCGAGGCCAAGAAGATCGCGGGCATGGCCGAGGCCTGGTACGCGCAGGTGGCGCCGCATCTGTACTGCGGGCCGATCGAGGGCGCGGCCAACATCCAGCTCAGCGCCTGCATCCCCAACTTCTTGATCCTCGAGAGCATCGAGCGCTGGGGCGGGTTCCACGCCGAGATCCTGCGCTCGCCCATCCAGTGGGAGGACGGCTACGTGATCCCGCCCACCGCGCCCGGCATCGGCGTGGAGCTCGACGAGGACGTGGCCAGGGCCAACCCCTACACCGGCACCGACCTCCACCTCGAGATGTCCCCCCATCCCGAGGACACCCCAACCATGGATCTGTGACCGCTGCGGCCCACCACGTGGGCCTACGCGGTCACAGAAGCAGGAGGGTCAGTAGAGGTCTTCGGCCAGGCGGTTGGCGGCGTCGACGACCAGCCGGCCCAGCTTCTCGTGCTGGTCGGCCTCGGGGAACCGGAAGGCCGGGCCGTGGACGTGGACGGCGCTGGCGACGGTGCCGTCGGCCCCCCGCACCGGTGCGGCGACCGAGTTGATGTCCTCGGCGAACTCGCCGAACACCCAGGCGTAGCCAGCCTCGCGGATCGCCTCGAGCCGCAGCCGGATCTGCTCGGGATCGACCACCGTCCGGGCGGTGGTCATGGCGAGCGGTCGGGCCAGATAGGCATCGACGAAGTCGACCGGCGCATGGGCGAGCAGGACCAGCCCCGACGGCACGGTGTGCATCGGCGCGGTCTCCCCGGTCCAGCTCCGAACCTGGACGTCCTCCACCGTCTCGACGTGGTCGAGGTAGTAGACGTCGGTTGCGTCGGGGACCGAGATGCCAGCGGTCTCACCGGAGGCCGACATCAGCTCGATGAGGTGCGGACGGGCGGCGGCCACCAGGTTCCGCCCGGGCGCCGACGAGCCGGCCAGGTCGGCCAGCCCGCCGCCCAGCCGATACTCTCCGCCGGCCTCGTCCTGTTGCACGACCCCTTCGGTCTCGAGCGCGGTCAGCAGCCGGGCCACCGTGCTCTTGGGGAGGTCGACCCGGTCGGCGAGGTCGGTGACCCCGGCCGGACCGACCGCGAGGGCGCGCAGGAGGGCGAAGGCACGCTCGATCGTCTGCACACCACCGGACACAGGCCACTTCCTCCGAGAGACTCCCGGTTCGAGGCTACTGGCGGGCAGGTCGACCCCCTTCGGGCCCCTCACCGAGCGGCGGCCACCGTCTCGACGAGCTGGGCAACCACCGCGTCGACCGGGACCCGGTCGGTGTCGCCCTCGGCCCGGGCCACCAGCTCGACCTCGCCGTCGGCCAGCCCCTTGGGCCCCACCGTGACCCGCAGCGGGATGCCGATCAGCTCCGCGTCGGCGAACTTGACCCCGGGCCTGGCGTCGCGGTCGTCGAGCAGGACGTCGACGCCGGCCGCGGTCAACTGATCGTGGATGGTCGTCGCGACCTGCACGCTGGCCTCGTCGTCGAGGTTCACGATGGTCACGACGACCTCGTAGGGCGCGACCGCCATGGGCCAGATCAGGCCCCGGTCGTCGTGGTGGGTCTCGGCGATCGTGGCCACCGCCCGCTCGATGCCGAACCCGTAGCTGCCCATGATCACGGTCTGGGTCTCGCCGTTGGCGTCGAGCACCCGCACACCGAACGTCTCGGCGTAGCCCTGACCCAGCTTGAAGATGTGCCCGGCCTCGATGGCGGAGATCACGTCGAGCGGCGCTCCGCACTCGACACAGGGCTCGCCGGCGCGGACCTCGCGCAGGTCGACCCACTCGTCGACGGCGACGTCGCGCTCGACGTCGACGCCCCGGTAGTGGACGTCGTCCTGGTTGGCTCCGGTCACCATGCCCTTCCTCCCGCGGAGGCAGGGGTCGGCCAGGATGCGGATCCCGTTCGTCCCGACCGCCCCGAGGCTCCCCGGCTGGGCGCCCAGCGCCGCCTCGGCCTGGTCGGGCCGGGCCGGGCCGAGCGTGATGGCGCCGGTGGCGTCGGCCAGCTTCTGCTCGTTGAGCTGGTGGTCGCCCCGGACCAGCGCAAGGGTGATGTCGCCGTCGACGACGTAGACCATCGTCTTGATCTGGCGGTCGGGCGTGGCGGTCGGCTCGAACTCGGCCAGGCCGGCGATGGTGCGCACACCCGGGGTGGGGAAGCGCTCGAGCGTGTCGAGGGCGTCCGAGTCGTCGACCGGCGCGACCGCGGCCACGGCGCGCTCGATGTTGGCTGCGTAGTGGCCGTTGGGACACAGGACGATCTCGTCCTCGCCGGCGCCGGCCGGCACCATGAACTCGACGCTGTCGGAACCGCCCATGTTCCCCGACGACGCCTCGACCGCGATGGCGTCGAGGTCCATCCGCTCGAACATCCGGACGTAGGCGCGGTGGTGGGCGTCGAAGGATCGGTCGAGCCCGGCCTCGTCGACGTCGAAGCTGTACGAGTCCTTCATGGCGAACTCGCGAACCCGCAGCAGCCCGCTCTTGGGTCGGGCCTCGTCACGGAACTTGGTCTGGATCTGGTACCAGATCTGCGGCAGCTGCTTGTACGAGGTGATCTCGGCCGCGGTCGTGGCGAAGATCTCCTCGGCGGTCACGCCCAGGGCCAGGTCGCTTTCGCTGCGGTCCCTCAGCCGGAACATGACCTCGCCCATCGACTCCCATCGACCCGATTGCTGCCACAGCGCCGCCGGGTTCATGGCCGGCATGAGCACCTCCTGGCCGCCGATGGCGTCCATCTCGTCTCGCACGATGCCGGCGACCTTGTCCCGCACCCGCATCCCCAGGGGCAGGAGCGTGTAGTGGCCCGCGAACAGCTGGCGGATGAACCCGCCGCGGACCAGGAGACGGTGGCTCGCCGCCTCGGCGTCGGCCGGCGCGTCTCGCAGCGTGGGGATGAACAGCTTGGACCAGCGCATAGGGCTCCTCGACGGTGGTCCGCTCACGCTAGTGCCCTGACCCTGAAG
>JBFJYB010000289.1:0-3857 GCA_041622835.1 Acidimicrobiales bacterium
GACATCGGCGGCGGCGTGTCGCAGTTCGCGTCGACGATCTTCGAGGCGTCGTGGTACGCCGGCCTCGAGTACGTCACCTACCAGAGCCACACGATCCCGATCGACCGGTACCGGTACGGCGTGGAGGCGACGATCTCGTGGCCGCAACCCGATCTGGAGATCCTGAACCCCAGCCCCTACTCGGTTCTGTTCTGGCCCACCTACGACGACAGCGGGATCACGGTCAAGATCTTCGGCACCAAGTGGATGGAGTTCGAGGAGCTCGGCCAGGTGCGGGAGGGAGCCGGTGCCTGCACCCGGGTCGTGACCGAGCGGCGCCGCACCTATCCCGACGGCACGAGCGAGGTCGACTCGGTGGTGGCGCTGTACCAGCCGGGCGAGGGCATCGGCTGCGACGGGCGCTCGACCCTGCCGGCCGCACCGGCGCCGGTGCCTGCACCCGACCCGGACCCGGAACCCGACCCGGACCCGGACCCCGAGCCCGACCCCGAGCCCGACCCCGACCCGGACCCGGACCCGGATCCGACCCCCGAACCCGACCCCGAGCCGACACCCGAACCCGACCCCGAGCCGACGCCAGAACCCGACCCCGAGCCGACCCCCGAACCCGACCCCGAGCCCGATCCGGACCCGGAGCCCTCGCCCGACCCGCCGCCCTAGGGACCGGCCCACGGGGCTCGTAGCCTCGACCCGTGGCATCGAGCGCGCACTCGACCGACGTCCTCGTCGTGGGCGGCGGACCGGCCGGATCGGCGGCGGCCATCACCCTCGCTCGTGCCGGTCGCGACGTGATCCTCGTCGACAAGGCCGTGTTCCCGCGCGACAAGTTCTGCGGCGACGGCCTCACCACCGACGCCCTCCGCCTCCTCGAAGGCCTCGGTCTCGATCCCGCCCGAGTGCCGTCGTGGCAGCCGATCGAGCACGCCGTGGTCCGATCGCCGTCGGGGCGGGTCACCCGATACCCGCTGCCGACCGACGCCGGACTGCTGGCCGCCACCGCCACGCGTGCCGACCTCGATGCTGCGCTGCTCGACGAGGTCCGGCGTGCCGGGGTCGACGTGCGCGAGGGACACGCGGTCACCGCCACGTCGATCCAGGCCGACCGCGTCGTGGTGCAAGCCGAGGGGATCGGGCCGATCCACGCCCGCTACGCGATAGGCGCCGACGGCATGTGGTCCCCGCTGCGCAAGCAGGTCGGCCTGGCCGAGCCCGGGTACCTCGGCGAGTGGCACGCCTTCCGCCAGTACTTCCGGCGGGTCCATCCCGACCACGCCACGACGCTGTACGTCTGGTTCGAGCCCGAGATCCTCCCCGGCTACCTCTGGTCCTTCCCGCTGGCGGGCGGACGGGCCAACGTCGGCTTCGGCATCCACCGGGGCGGGCCGATCCGCACCCGGGACATGAAGGATCTCTGGCCCGAGCTGCTGGCTCGACCCGCCCTTCGAGCCGTGCTCGGGCCCGATGCCGAGCCGGAGGGCCCCCACCGAGCCTGGCCGATACCGGCGCGTGTCGGGCGGCTTGCGCTCGGCACCGATCGGGTGCTGTTCGTGGGCGACGCCGCCGCGGCCACCGACCCCATGACCGGCGAGGGGATCGCCCAGGCCCTGTGGACCGGAATCGCAGCCGCCGACGCGATCAGCGAGGCGGGGCCGAGCGTGCCGGCGTGGGCCACGGCCAGCTACGAGCGGGCGGTCGCCTCCCATCTGGTCCCCGACCACTGGCTGGCGACCACCCTCGGCCGGATGCTCGCCACCGAGCGGGGGGCCCGGGCCGCGGTCAAGGCTTCGGGTGTGAACGACTGGACGAGGCGCAACTTCGCCAGGTGGTTGTTCGAGGACTACCCGAGGGCGATCCTGCTCACGCCCTGGCGGTGGCGCCGCGGCATGTTCACCCGACCCGGCGCCTACGCCGGCGTCGAAGCGCCCCGCTGCTCGAGGACCACGTAGGCCCAGTAGTCGCCCGGGCTGTCGAGGGTGTAGGGCGCGTCCACCGTCCGCTGGATCAACCGCAGCCGCCCCCGGGCCTCCAGCCCGGCCGAGACCTCGACATAGCCCGATTCCTCGTGGTACTGGCGGCGTGTGGTCGTGAGCAGCAGGCCCCCGGGTCGGGCGAGCTGGGCCACGTTGCCCAGGGTCTCCGGAGCGAGGTGGCCGACGGTGAACAACCCGCCGACGCACACGATGTCGTAGGCACCGATCAGCTCGGACGGCAACGGCGCAGTCAGGTCGACGCCACCGCGAAGCATCCGGTAGCAGCCTCGTTCGGCCGCCTGCTCCATCATGGCCGGCGACAGGTCGACCCCGTCGATGACCCGGTATCCGTCGGCCCACAGCCGGGCACCGACCAACCCGGTGCCGCAACCGGCGTCCATGACGGGCGCATCGGGTGCGCCTGGATCAGAGGTCAGGCCGTCGATGGGTTGGTCCCGGTGCCGGTCGACCACGAGTCGGAGCAGGATCGCCACCTGGTCGGGCAGGGCATACCGCTCGGCTCCCACGTCGGTCTCGTAGGTGTCGGCCCAGTCCTGGTAGTAGCGCTGGAGAGCCTCCACGTCGCCGTCGAGTCTCATCGCCGCCTCGATGGCGGGATCGATCGGTTCCTGACCGCTCGGCGTCGTCATGACACACCCCTCCGTCGCCTCTGTCGGACACCTAGCTAGATTCTGGCTCGACCTGGCACGGCTGTGGTTGGCTTGGGCCGGTGAGCGACCCGACGGAGCCTCGATCCGATCCGGCGCGTCCAGCCGACGATCTGCGGTCGCCCGCCGGCTCGCCCCTCGATCGGGCCGTCGCGGCCGCCATGCGGAGCCTGGACGATCTCGGCGAAGCGGTCTTCGAGGGGCTGCGGGGCAACCGGTTGGCAGATCGGGTCTTCTACTCCGCGTCGGAGGCGGGTGACTTCAGCCTGCTCTGGCACACGATCGGGGCCGGGCGGGCCCTGCTGCCCGGTGGCCGCGTCTCCGACGCCGTCCGGCTCAGTGCGATGCTCGGCGTGGAGTCGGCGCTGGTCAACGGCCTCCTCAAGTCGCTGGTGCGCCGGGAGCGGCCGGTCGAGGACGTCGAGCGACCGCACCACCTGCGCATCCCGCTGACGTCGAGCTTTCCGTCGGGCCACGCCAGCTCGGCGTTCATGGCTGCGTCACTGCTCGCCGAGCGGGACCGGGCGCTGGGCCCGCTCTACGCCGCGCTCGCCGCGGTCGTCGCGCTCAGCCGGATCCATGTCAGGATCCACCATGGCTCCGACGTCGTCGCCGGGGCGGCGCTGGGCGTGGCCCTGGGCGCGATCGCCAGGCGAGCTTGGCGCATCGAGCGCTGAGGGACCGAGTCGGCTCGGCCCGCTCAGCTCGAACCGACGGGGAGGTCGGCCGTGGTGAGCAGCAGACGGAGATCGAGCAGGAGGTTGGTCACCTCGCTGGCCGGCACCAGCTCCCGTTGCTGGAGCTCGCCGAGGCCGCGGTCGATGATCTCCAGCGCCTCGACCACCACCGGCTCCACTGTCTCGGTCATCGACCCTTTGTATCACGCCAGCGCCGACCGCACGCATCGCGTCGAGCCAGACCGGTCTCCGTGAGCGACCCGACGCGCGCCGTGTACGACACCCAGGCCCGGAGGTGGCGGGACGCCCGGCTGACCGCCGACGGCGGCGAGCCGCACGAGCTGGCCCGGCTCGCCGCCGGTCGCGGGGCCGTCCTCGATCTCGGGTGTGGCCCCGGATGGCACCTCGACGCGCTGGGACCCCACGCGGTCGGCGTCGACTCGTCGCGGGCGATGCTCGACCTGGTGAGCGAGCATGCGCCGGGCGCGCCCTGTGTCCAGGCCGACCTGGGGGCCCTGCCCTTCCGTCCCGGCTCGCTCGGC
>JBFJYB010000290.1:0-3848 GCA_041622835.1 Acidimicrobiales bacterium
CGTTGCGCCTCGGTGAAGTCGCCCTCGACGAAGATCTCGCTGGTCACGGTGTCCATGAAGCCCTGGGCCTCGTCGTCGCAGAACTCGCAGTCGTCGGCGTGGATCTTGTCGAAGGTGTACTGCGCCGAGATCGACGTCACCTCGATCTCCTTGCGCTGGGCGTACATCGACAGCGTGATGCACGTGCAGGCGGCCACGGCGCCCAGCAACAGCTCGTATGGCGTCGGCCCTTCGTCGGTCCCACCCACCTCGGGCGGCTCGTCGGCCCGCCATGTGGGGCGGCCGTTGGAGATCTCGACGTCGTAGCCGTGGGTCAGGTCGGCGGTGATGGTGCTCATGGATCCTCTCTCGGGTGGGGTTGGCAAAGGTACGTCGTCAGCTCGGCCTGGGCACGAGCGGCCATGGATGGCCGCCCGGGCGGGCCGCCGACGTTCACCGCGACGGCTCGAGCACGACCTTCAGCGAGCCCGCAGCTCGATCGGCCGAGACCGCGAAGGCCGCGACGGCCTCGTCGAGCGGGAAGCGGTGGGTGATCACGTGGCGGGCGAGCGCGGGCGTGCGAGCCAACACCGACGCCGCCTCGTCGACGTCGCGCCCAGCGGGTCCCCGGCCGTACATGCTCGACGGCACGATGCGGATCTCCCGGAGGCACAGCTCCATCCCCGGAACGGTCATGCCGTCCCAGTACGCGGCGAGTACCAGGATGGTGCCGCCCGGCGCAGCGCGCTGCACCGCCTCGGCGAGAGCGCTGTCGGTGCCGGCGCACTCCACCACGACGTCGTATGGCTCGTCGGTCGGCTGGCCCGCCCCCAGCCGCTCACCGATCGCCCGCTGGTGGTCGTAGCGAGCGACGAGGTCGACTGCCAGGCCCTGCGCCGACGCGACGGCGACCGCACACTGGCCGATGGCGCCGCCGCCGAGCACTGCCACCCGGCCGGCGTCGTGCCGGCCGAGGAGTCGGAATCCGTGGGCCGCCACTGCCAGCGGCTCGACCAGGCACGCGTCCTCGGCTCGCACGCCAGCCGGCAGGGCGACGATCGAGCTGGCCGGCACCGCCATCTTCTCGGCCATCCCCCCGTCGATGCTGATGCCTCGAATCGAGAAGCCGGGCTGACCGCACAGGTGATAGTCACCGCGCGTGCATCGCTCGCAGGTGCCGCACCCCGAGACCGGCTCGACGGCCACCGGCGTCCCGTCGTCGAGCAGGCCCGCCACCTCGTGGCCCAGGATGCGGCCCTCGACGAAGCCGTGGGCGATCAGGTGGTGGTCAGATCCGCAGATCCCGGCCGAGACGACCTGGACCGCCACCTCGCCGGCCGGGTCGGGGGCGTCGACCACCTGGATGGTCCCGTCGATGCACCGGGCCGCACGCATCGTTCCATCCTGGCCGACGAGCGGACGATCCGCCCGCGGCGATCACGTGGCGGCTGCGGTGAGGGCCGGCCGGGCCGGCCGATCGGCCGGGGAGGTGAGGGGCGAGACGACGACGATCAGCAGCCCACCCACGACGGCGTCGAGCCAGAAGTGGTTGGCGGTCACGACGATCGTGAGCAGGGTGACGACCGGGTGCAGGATCACCAGCCACCGCCACGGTGACGGGATCGCCCGCACGAACAGCGACGCAACCAGCACGGCGTAGGCGAAGTGGAGCGACGGCATGGCCGCGATCTGGTTGGCCTGTCCGGCCAGGGCCGAGTCGGTGTAGATCGACGGGCCGAAGACCTCGAGCGTGTCGACGAAGCCATACTCGGGGAACATCCGGGGCGGCGCCAGCGGGTAGAGCACGTGGATGACCAGCGCCAGTACGGTCACGCTGACAATTCCGCGTCGTAGCCGCTGGTACTCGACGGGCCAACGGACGTAGGCGAGGAGCAGCGCCAGGCCCGTCACCCAGAAATGGGCGTTGGCGTAGAACCAGTTCGCGGCCAGCACCAGGTCGTGGGAGCGCAGGGCCAGGTCCTGGATTCCCGACTCGTTGTAGATGCCGAGCGACGACTCGAACCGGATCACGTGGCGGGCGTTGTCGAAGGCGACGTCGAGCTCGTCGCGGGAGAAGTGCCGAGCCCACTTGTAGAAGTAGTAGCCCAGCGGTATCAGCGCGATCTCGAACAGGAGCTGCCGCCCGGCCCGGCCGTCCCACCATCGTCTGAGCGCACGGCCCCTTCCGCCGGTGCGCCTGCGGGCGTCGGGCCGCGCGTTGCCTTCTACCGTCGGGCCCGCTGCCGTGGGGCTTCCTACCGTCGACCCCGCTGCCGTCGGGCCCTCCATCGTCGTCGCCATGTCTGGTCTCCCGCGCCTTCTCCGATGGTAATACCTTTACAGTCCGATGACAATAGCATTGCGGTTCGACGACTTCTGCCCGGTCGGACCCCTCCGACGCCCGTAGTCGATCCCTCATCGAACGGTCACGACCCGCTCACAGCCTCGGCCGAACCTCGGTGGTGTCAGTTCCCACCGACCACGAGGAGATCACCGTCATGAAGTCACTCACCCGCCTGCTGCTGCTCCCGATCCTCGGGCTGGCGCTGATCGCCGCCTCGGCGACGGCGGTCGCGGCCCAGACCGACAGCGGTGAGAGCGAGACCGCCGCCGCAACCCATCGCCCGGGACTGCTTCGCGCCAAGGGCGTGGGCTCGGTCGAGCTCGACGTCGACCGCGGGCGTGTCGCCATGGGCGTCATCGGCGACGTGACCATCGTCGGTCCGTCCGACCTCGTGGTGCGGGTCAACGGGGCCCGAGCCGCCGCTGCGACCGAAGGTGGCCAGACCGTCGTCGTACTCGACGACTTCAGCGGCCGGATCGTGGTCCGCGGGACCGACTACGAGGTCTCGATCGACGGCCGGGTCAGGCTCCGCGGCGTCGGGCACGGCCAGGCCCAGTTCGTCGGAACCGGCTGGTGGAAGACCCGCCACGACCAGGGCCGGTGGCCGGCGCAGCTGCCGCAGACCGCGGTCGGCTTCGGCACCGACGCCGGCTGAGCGCTCGAGGAAGGCTGACGGCGGGGGCCTGCACCCCCGCCGTCAGTCGGTTCAGCTCGGCGGCTCGCTCAGCTGGATGACCGAGAAGGTGGCCCCCGACGGATCGGCCAGCGTGGCCATGCGTCCCGGGGGCGTGTCGGTCGGCGGGTTGAGGACCGTCGCGCCGAGACCCTGGGCGGCCGCGACGCAGGCGTCGCAGTCGTCGACCGCGAAGTAGATGCCCCAGTGGGTGGGGATGCCCTCCATCGGCGGGGGCATCGCCCCCGCGATCTGCTCACCACCGTTGAGGAACAGCGTGTAGGTGCCGGCCTCGCCGATGTCCATGGCCTCGGTGCCCCACCCGAGCGTGGCGCCGTAGAAGGCGGCAGCCGCGTCGACGTCGGGGGTGATCAGCTCGGTCCAGGTCAGGGCGCCGTGCTCGTTGACGACCTCGGAGCCGATGTGCTCCTTGGCCTGCCACAGGCACAGGACCCCGCCGGTGGGGTCGACGATGACCGCCATCCGGCCGGCGTCCATGACGTCCATGGCCGGCATCATCACCGAGCCGCCCGCCTCGGCGGCACGCGACGTGGTGTCCTCGACGTCGTCGACGGTGACGTAGGAGTTCCACATCGGGGGGATCCCCATCTCGGCCTGCTCGGGCGCCTGCTGCATCATCCCGGCGACCGACTTCCCGCCCTTGCTGGCCATGACGTAGGTCCCGCCGGCGTCGGTGGGGTTCTCCTCGAAGTCCCAGCCGAAGAGCCCACCGTAGAAGTCGCGGGATGCGCCGGGGTCCGACGAGCTGAGATCGAGCCACGACGGGGTTCCGTGGGAGTATCCGGTGCGCTCTGGCATGAGCTGTTCCTCCTGTGTTCCGCGCTTGTTCGC
>JBFJYB010000291.1:0-3844 GCA_041622835.1 Acidimicrobiales bacterium
CTGCCCGACGACCTGGCCGAGGCCTGCCTCGAGTTCTGGCTCCCGCTGGCGGGCTCGCTGGGATCGTCGTCGTCCGGGTACTTCGCAGAGATGGTCGAGCCGGCCGCCGACGCCGGGCCTGGAGCGCGCCTCCTCGGTCTGCTCGGACGTCAGGTGCCGCCCAGCTGAGCGACGATCGGGGCCATGGCCTCCATCGAGTCGGCACCGAGGCCCACGTAGGAGATCCCCCACCTCTCCCGCCATCGGCCGATCTGATCGACGCACTGGTCGACCGTGCCGAGCAGTGCGTGCGGGCTGTCCAGTGCGTCCTCGGTGGTGATACCCAGTGCGGGCGCCAAGGCCGCAGCGGTGCCGTGGCGGTCGTCGGTGATCATCGTCAAATGGACCCGCGTCTGCAGCTCGATGGCATCGAAGCGGGCCCCGGCGGCCTCGCGAATCCACTCGAGCTTGCGGTCGGTGGCGTCGGGGGTCGCGCTCGGTCCCGCCCGCTCGTCGATGACCCCGGCACTCAACGTCGGGTTGAGGCCCACGATGTCGGCCTCGCTCGCGGCGAGCGACAGCACCTTGCGCCCGCCGCCCGCGATCATCAGCGGTGGGTGGGGTCGCTGGACCGGCCGGGGCGACCCGGTGAGGCCCGTGATCGTGTAGTGCTCACCCGAGAACGAGCACGGCTCGCCGCTGAACAGCCGCTTCAGGACCTCGACCGCCTCGGCCAGCCGCTCGATGCGCAGGCCGGCCCGGTCGTAGTCCAGGCCGGCTTGCTCGTAGTCGCCGACCATCCATCCGGCGCCGATGCCCAGCTCGAGCCGCCCGCCCGACACGACGTCGAGGGTGGCCGCCTCCTTGGCCAGCACGGCCGGGTGGCGGTAGTCGTTGGCAAGAACCAGCGTGGCCACCCGCAGCGTGGTCGTCGCCGTGGCAACCGCGGTGAGCGTGATCAGCGGGGCCAGCTGGTCGTCGAGGTGGTCGGCCATGGCGAGGGACGAGTAGCCGAGCTCCTCGGCCCGCTGCGCCAACGCGACCATCTCGTCGGTGTCGCGCACCCCCGATGCGGCCACGCCGAATCGAAACGGATGGGAGACCGTGACCATCGCGGGCAGGGTAGCGTCCGGGTATGAGCCCGCCGGCTGCCCTCGATCCCCTCGACGACTTCGAGCTGGTCGAGGGCATGGCCGAGACCTCGCCGATGCCCCTGTACCGCAAGGGCACGGGACCGGCGGTACTGGTCGTCAGCGAGATCCCCGGCATCACGCCCCAGGTGGCCGACTTCGCCCGCCGGGTGGCCGCCGCCGGCTTCACCGCCGCCATGCCGGTCCTGTTCGGCGTGCCGGGCAAGCCGATGACCAACCGGTACGCGCTCTCGTCGATGCGCCGTGCCTGCGTGTCGAGCGAGTTCGTCTGCCTGGCGAGGGGCAGGCGCTCGCCGGTGACCGACCGGCTGATCGAGCTGGCGAAGGAGCTCCACGACGAATGCGGCGGTCCCGGCGTCGGCGTGGTCGGCATGTGCCTGACCGGCGGTTTCGCACTGGCCATGATGATCGACCCGGTCGTGGTGGTGCCGGTGCTGAGCCAGCCCAGCCTGCCCCTGCCGGTCGGGGCGGCCCGCCGCCGCGACCTCGGGATCAGCGACGACGAGCTCCAGGTCGTGAAGGAGCGGGCGGCTGGCGGCTGCACCGTGCTCGGGCTCCGCTTCAGCGAGGACCCTGTCGCCCCGGCCGAGCGCTTCGCCCGACTCCGCGACGAGCTGGGCGACGGGTTCGTCGGCGTCGAGATCGACTCGTCGAAGGGCAACCCCCACGGGTTCGCCAAGATGGCGCACTCGGTGCTGACGCTCGAGTACCGAGACGAGCCGGGCCACCCGACCCACGATGCCGACCGCAAGGTGATCGAGCACCTCCGGGCCGGCCTGAGCCCGAGAGAGGGGTAGAGGCGGCGCCGCCGACGAGAGACGAGAGCAAGGCCAAAGAGAGAGAGAACGCAGAGAGAACGCCCAGAGAGAAGGGGGACCCAGGAGATGCAGGGAGTGATGGTCCGGTACCGGACCAAAGCCGACCGGGGCGACGACAACCAGGCCCTTGTGGAGGCGGTCTTCGCCGAGCTGGCGGAGACCCGGCCGGAGGGGCTGCGGTATGCGACGTTCCGGCTCGACGACGGCGTGACCTTCGTCCACGTCGCCTTCGTCGACACGCCCGACGGCTCGAACCCGCTCGGGGAGACCGCGGCCTTCGCCGAGTTCCAGCGAGACATCGTCGAGCGCTGCGACGATCCGCCGGCGCCGACGCCGGTCACCGTCGTCGGGAGCTACGGCTTCTTCGACTAGGCCGGGACCTGCACCTGCCGTATCCGGCGTCCCCGGCCCGTCAGCGGGCGCCGGTAGGGTGACGCCGTGGCCTCCCCCGAGCACGCCCCCGCCCCGTTCCCGGGCGCGGATTCCGCGGCTCTGGACCAGCTCAACCCGGCCCAGCTCGACGCGGTCGTCCACCGCGACGGGCCCCTGCTGGTGGTGGCCGGCGCCGGTTCGGGCAAGACCCGGGTGCTCACCCATCGGATCGCCCACCTGATCGACGCCCGGGGCGTCTCGCCCTTCGCCATCCTCGCCATCACCTTCACCAACAAGGCGGCCGACGAGATGAAGAGCCGCCTGGTGTCGCTGGTCGGCCCGGTGGCCCGCAAGATGTGGGTGTCGACCTTCCACTCCGCGTGTGTGCGGATCCTGCGGCGCGAGGCGACCCATGTCGGGTTCCCGTCGGGCTTCACCATCTACGACCAGGCCGACGCGGTACGGCTCACCGGATACGTGCTGCGCGACATGAACGTCGACACCAAGCGCTTCCCGCCCCGGGGAGTGCACGCCGCCATCAGCAACGCCAAGAACGAGATGATCGGCGCCGAGCAGTACGCCGAGCAGGCGTCGGCCGTGTTCGAGCGGCGGATCGCCGAGGTCTACACCGAGTACCAGGAGCGCCTGCGGCGAGCCGGCGCCATGGACTTCGACGACCTGCTGCTGCGCACGGTCGAGCTGTTCGACCGCAACCCCGACGTGCTCGAGAGCTACCGGCGTCGGTTCGAGCACGTCCTGGTCGACGAGTTCCAGGACACCAACGCGGTCCAGAACGCGCTGGTCGTGCAGCTGGCGTCGGGGCACCGGCAGGTGTTCGTCGTGGGTGACAGCGACCAGTCGATCTACCAGTTCCGCGGGGCCGACATCCGCAACATCCTCCAGTTCGAGCAGCAGTTCCCCGACGCCACGGTCGTGCTGCTCGAGCAGAACTACCGGTCGACCCAGACCATCCTCGACGCGGCCAACGCCGTGATCGCCAACAACTTCGGCCGCAAGCCGAAGGAGCTGTGGACCGACCAGGGCACCGGCCATCCGATCGTGCGGTACCACGCCGACGACGAGGGTGACGAGGCCCAGTGGGTCGCCCACCAGATCGCCGCGCTGCACGACGGCGGCACGATGCGGTGGGGCGACATGGCGGTCTTCTACCGGACCAACGCCCAGAGCCGGGTGCTCGAGGAGTGCCTCGTGCGGGTGGGCATCCCCTATCAGGTCGTCGGGGGCACGCGGTTCTACGACCGGCGCGAGGTGAAGGACGCCCTCGCCTACCTGAAGACGGTCGTCAACCCGGCCGACGAGGTGAGCATCAAGCGGGTGCTCAACGTGCCGAAGCGCGGCATCGGCGACGCGTCGGTGGCGCGGATCGACGCGTGGGCCAACGCCCATGGAGTGCCGTTCCTCGAGGCGCTGCGTTCGGCCAAGGAGGCCGAGGTCAAGGGGCCGGCGGTCAAGGGGATCGTGGCGTTCCTCGGCATGGTCGACCAGATCACTGCCGAGGCCGCC
>JBFJYB010000292.1:0-3843 GCA_041622835.1 Acidimicrobiales bacterium
CCCTCCCCGCTTCTCTGACGGTTTGCTCGGGGCGCGCCAGCGCGCCCTCAGCGATCACAGATCCAGGGGGAAGGGGGGCGGTGGCGGGGGCGGGGCGGGCGGAGGGAACGTGGGGCTAGCTGGAATCGAACCAGCGACCTCACCCTTATCAGGGGTGCGCTCTAACCGACTGAGCTATAGCCCCCAACCGTTGGAACCGGCGCAGCCTAGCGGGCCGACCGTCTGGCCCGGCCCGACTGGCGGGGCGGGCCGGGTTCACCGTGGCCCGGCGGGGCGCCGGGCGCGACGCCCGGTATCGGGGGTGCCGGACGACGGGGCCCACCGCGGCGGCGACGGGGCCGGAACCGGGCCGACTCCTCCTCGATCACCGTGATCCGCAGACCGCCGGTCAGATCGCTGATCAGGTTGAACAGCACACAAAGCAGGACACTGAACGCGGTGCCGGCGATGACCAGCACCAGGCCGCCGAAAGCGAACCCGCGAAAGATCTGGTCGGGGTTGAGCTCGAACTCCTCGAGGGCGAACAGGTCGCGGATGAAGCTCTCCACGTTGTCGACGGTCCCCGACGAGACCGCCAGGCTCCACAGCAACACGCCCGCGACCATCAAGATCACCCAGAGGCACGCGTAGAAGATGATCGAGATCTTGAGCACGGACCAGGGCTCGATGTGGCGCACGATCCGGCGCACGCGCCTGGCCTGCAGCCGCACCCGGCGGCGGCGTTCCCATCTGGACAGATCCTGGGGAGCGACGGCACGCGTCGGGCCGGTCGGCTGGGTGGGCATCACCGGCGCCACCGGGTCGAGCTGGGGCGCGGCCTCGGCCGGAGGGTCGTCGACGAAGACCGACGCGCCCGCCGGCGGCGCGGTCGTCGTGGCGTCGAACGCGAACTCGAAATCCTCGCTGTCCGACGAGCCGAAGAGCTCCGACTCCGCCGATTGAGGATCCGTGGTCTCGATCGGCCCCGTCAGGGGGTCAGCGTCACGGGACACAGCTCGAAGTGTACGCGATCGGTCACCGGCAGCGGCCGGCACAGGCCCGCTCTCGGCCCGACCTGGGCCAGACGACCTGCGAACCACCACGGTACGTCGACGGCCAGACCGAGCTCGTGCCGAGACGTTCCCGGCGGGGCGACCGGGTACTGCCGTTCGTGGCGATGATCCCAGAGCCACTGCTGCTCGGCCCGGGTCCTGAATCCCGACACGACCGGCACCGGCTCACCCAGCAGCGCTTCGGCGGTGCGGATCGCGGCGATCATGACCGGCTGGAGGCCGGCCAGGTCGCTCCGGGGGCGCAGTGCGGTCGCCTCGGCCCGCGCGCCATCCATGTCGACGACGGCCCGCAGCCGGTCGGCGCCCGCGTCCAGCTCGAGCACACCGACGCCGCTGGCTCGGCTCACCGGCTCGACCGACGTCGGGTCGCTGACGCCGGCCAGGGCCACGGCATCGGCCGCCGACTGGGCGCGGGCCAACCGGCCGGCCCGGGCGCCGAGCAGCGCCACCGCCGACGACGCGCCGATCGCCACCGTGACGATCACGACCAGCAACGGCATGGTCTGCCCCCGCTCACCACGTACTCGTTCCATCGACAACTCCCCATCGTCTCGAACGGTCCCGCGGCAGTCCGCAGGACTCGGTGGGGGAAGTGGTCGTCAGGAGAGCGACGGTCGGCTCAGCCGTCCCCGCCCTCGTCGCCCTCGTCGCCCTCGTCGCCCTCGTCGCCGTTGGTTTCCTCGGCCACCACCGGAGCGACGGCCGCCACCTCGTCGCCGTCGCCGAGGTTCATGAGCCGGACGCCGGTGGCGGAGCGGCCCTGGATCGAGATGGAGTCGACCGGCACCCGGATGATCGTGCCCCCGGCGCCGATCACGAACACCTCGTCGTCGGCTCCGACCACGAGGGCCCCGACGACATGGCCCCGCCCCTCGACGACCTTGATGCCCCGGACCCCAAGACCCCCGCGACCCTTGGTCGGGTACTGATCGACCGGCGTCCGCTTCCCGAAGCCACGGCTCGTCACGTGCAACAGCTCGGACAGCGGCTGAGCCACGTCGCAGGCCACGACGACGTCGGCGGCGCGCAGCCGCATCCCGATGACGCCGGCCGCGGTGCGGCCCATCGACCTGACGTCGGTCTCGTCGAAGCGGATCGTCTGCCCGGCCCGCGACGACAACAGGATGTGGTCCTCGCCGCTGGTGGGCACCACCTCGACCAGCTCGTCGCCGTCGTTCAGCCCGATGGCGATCCACCCGTCACGTCGCGACTTGTCGTACTCGTTGAACTTGGTCTTCTTCACCCGGCCCTGCCGCGTGGCGAAGAACAGGAACCGCTTGGTCTCGTAGTCGCGGGTGTCGATGACCGCGGCCACCCGCTCGTCTGCCTCGAGCTGGAGCAGGTTGACGATGGCGGTCCCTCTGGCCGTCCGCGACGCGCTCGGCACCTCGTGGGCCTTGAGCCGGTACACCTTGCCCAGGCTGGTGAAGAACAGGAGGTAGGCGTGGGCGCTGGTGTGGATCAGCTTGGTGACGTAGTCGCCGTCCTTGAGCTTGGTGCCGGCCACTCCTCGACCGCCGCGACCCTGGGTCCGGAACTCGTCGGCCGCCACCGTCTTCACGTAGCCCGCCGCGCTGAGGGTGAACACCAGGTCCTCGTCGTCGATGAGGTCCTCGATGTCGAGATCGCCGGGGTCGAAGGTGAACTGGCTTCGCCGGGGCTCGGCGAACTCGGACTTGATCTCGACGAGCTCGTCACGGATGACGCCCCGCAGCTTGGCCTCGTCTCCGAGGATCGCCTCGAGCTCGACGATGGTCTCGGTCAGCGTCTGCAGCTCCTCCTCGAGATCGGAGCGACCCAGCCGGGTCAGCCTGCCCAGCGGCAGGTCGAGGATGTGGTTGGCCTGCACCTCCGAGAACTCGAACCCGTCGCCCATGAGCCCGTCGCGAGCCTCCCCGCGGTCGGCTGACGCCCGGATGAGGGCGATGATCTCGTCGAGACGGTCGAGTGCCTTGAGCAACCCCTCGACGATGTGGGCCCGATCGCGGGCCCGCTGCAGCCGGTGCCGGGACCGGCGGGTGACCACGTCGACCTGGTGCTCGACGTATGCGGCCAGCGCGTCGCGGAGGGTGAGCGTGCGGGGCACGCCGTCGACGAGCGCCACCATGTTGGCCGCGAAGTTGGTCTGCAGCGGCGTGTGCTTGTAGAGGTTGTTCAGGATCACCGTCGCAGGGGCGTCGCGCTTGAGATCGAAGACCAGGCGGGTCTCGCCCTTGGCCGACTCGTTGCGAATGGCCCGGATGCCCTCGATCTCGCCCCGCTCCACCAGCTCGGCTGCCTTCTGGGCGATGGCGTCGACGCTGGTCTGGTACGGGATGGCGGTGACGACGATCCGGTCGGGGTGCTGACCGTCGCCCGGCTCGATCTCGGCATCGGCCCGCAGACGGATCGAGCCGCGTCCGGTGCAGTAGGCGTCCTCGATGCCGTCACGGCCGAGGATCTTGGCACCGGTCGGGAAATCGGGACCCGGCAGGTGGCGCATGAGGTCCTGCGAGGTGGCCTCGGGGTTGTCGATCAGATGGACCGTGGCGTCGATCGCCTCGCCCAGGTTGTGGGGCGGGATGTTGGTGGCCATGCCGACGGCGATGCCCTGGCCCCCGCTCACCAGCAGGTTGGGGAAGCGGCTGGGCAGCGTCTCCGGTTCCTCGAAGGAGCCGTCGAAGTTGTCGCCGAAGTCGACGGTGTCCTCTTCGATGCCGGCCAGCAACTCCATGGCCAGAGTGGCGAGCCGACACTCGGTGTAGCGCATGGCCGCCGGTGGGTCGCTGGGCGAGCCGAAGTTGCCGTGCGG
>JBFJYB010000293.1:0-3833 GCA_041622835.1 Acidimicrobiales bacterium
CAGACGGTGCTCGATCTCGCCAACGAGTGCGAGATCGTGGTGGACGGATAGGAGGGGCGTCCGGCTGCGGGCGCCGGGCTCGGCCGCTCAGCCGAACGACTGGCCCACCAGCTCCTCGGACAGGGCCCAGAGCGCAGCCGCTCCGGCCTCGTCGTAGGCCCACGGCGCGTACCCGTCGTTGGGACGCTCCTCGGTGGTCGGGCCCGCCACCGAGCAGTCCTCGAGATACGAGCCGCCGTGGTCGACCAGCTCCGGTGCCGTCGCCGCCCACACGCTGGTCGCCGCGCCCTGGGGGATCGTCTTGAACTCCATCGGCGGTCCGGGGCGCTCCTCGAACATCTTGTAGTCCTCGGGCTCCAGGTGGCGGCCGAGGTCGGTGAGGATGACACCGGGGTGCACCGACAGGGCGGTCGCTCCCCGCGAGCCGAGGCGACGTTGCAGCTCGGACGCGAACCAGATGTTGGCCGTCTTGGCCTGGCCGTAGGCGGCCCACTTGTCGTACTCGCGGTGCTCGAAGTTGGGATCGTCGAGGTGGACGGTGTCACGCCGGTGGCCGCTCGAGCTGAGCGACACGACCCGGGAGCCCTCGCCGAGGCTGCCGGCGAGCTGCGACGTGAACGAGAAGTGCCCGAGGTGGTTGGTGCCGAACTGCATCTCGAACCCGTCGACGGTACGCGTGAGCGGGCAGGCCATGACCGCGGCGTTGTTGACGAGGATGTCGACCCGGGGATGGCTGGCGGCCAGGGCGGCTCCGGACGCGCGCGTCGAGTCGACCGATGCCAGGTCGACGAGATGGGTCGTGGCATCGGCGTCGGGTACCTGCTCGCGGACGCTCGCCAGCGCAGCGTCGAGCTTGTCGGAGTTCCGGGCGGCGAGCACGACCGAGGCCCCGGCCGAGGCGAGAGCCCGGGCCGTCTCCAGCCCGAGCCCGCCCGACGCGCCGGTCACCACCGCCGTCTTGCCGCTGAGGTCGACGCCTTCGAGGACGTCGTCGGTCGTCGATGAGAATCCGAAGCTCATGGGCTACGGCCTAGCACGTCACGGCTTGGGATGGACCACCAGTACCGATCGGTTCGAGTGATGGACCAGCCGGGTGGACACCGAGCCGAGCGTGCGTCGCAGGCCCCGCAGGCCCCGGCTGCCGACCACGATCAGGTCGGCATCGACCTCCTCGGCGACGTCGAGGACGGACTCGGTGGCATCGCCCTCGACCGGGTGCTCGACGATCTCGATCCCGGCGTGCTGGCCGATGCGGCCGGCCGACCGCAGCCGGTCCCTCACGGCACCGTCGGCGTCGATCACCTCCCGGAACTCCTCAGGTAGCGACGAGCGGATGCTGGTGACGTCGGCCGCGCTGAGCGGGTGGTAGGCCGAGACGACGTGCAGCTTGCCGCCGCCGAGCGAGACCATCTCCGCCGCGACCCGGACCGCCGCTTCGCTGTTGGCCGATCCGTCAGTACCTACGACGATGGTGGAGAACATCGCAAACCTCCTTGGCCCTCTCATCCTGACCGGCGCCGATCCGAGAGAGCAGGGCCTTCGGCCCTATTCACCGGATTCGTCGTCGCCGGGTCCCGCCGGCGACCGGTCCGTCCAGTCGACCCACTCCACTCCGGTGGCCTCGAGGTAGGCGGAGATCGACGTGCCGACCGTCGAGAAGAACCGGTCGTCGCCGATCCGGTCGTAGAGGCCGTAGTGCCGCAAGCGGTCGCGGGTCGGCCCCTTCAGCTCGGCGAACGCGAGGGTCACACCCGATCCGCTCAGCTCGTCGATCAGCTCGGACAGCACCTCGGCGCCGGTCGTGTCGATGTCGGTCATCGGCTCGGCGGCGACGACGATCCACTGGACACCGGCCGGCGCCATCTCCATGCCGAGCCGCAGCCGGCGGGCGAAGTAGTCGGCGTTGGCGAAGAACAGCGGTGCGTCGAAGCGGTACACGAGCAGGCCCGGGATCTGGCGGGCGGCCGGGTTCCGCAGGACGTCGTGGTACCCCTTGCGCTGCTCGACGCGTCCGAGGATCGCGTCGTGGGGCCTCCACGCCCGGCGGAGGAAGTTGACGAGCGAGAGGCCCACGGCGATGACGATCCCCTCGAGGACGCCGGCCACGACCACGCCCAGGGTCGTCGAGATCGAGAGCAGGAACTCGCTCCGCCGCACCGACAGCAGCCAGCGCAGCGTGGCCACGTCGACGAGACGACCGGCGGCGACGAGGACCAGCGCGGCCAGGGCGGTGGACGGCAGGTCCTGCACGATGTCGGTGCCGGCCACCAACAGCGCTGCCACCAGGGCGGCTCCGACCACGCCCACGAGCTGACTCCGTCCACCGCTGACATGGGCGACCGTGGTGCGGGTGGTGCTGGCGCTGACCGGGAAGCCCTGGAACAGCCCGGTCGCCAGGTTGGCCGCACCCAGGCCGATGATCTCCCGGTTCGGGTCGACCCGCTGGCCCGCTCTGGCCGCGAAGCTGCGTGACAGGGCGCTGGTGTCGCTGAGGGTGAGGAAGGCGATCCCGACGGCGGCCGCCGCGAGCGTGGGCAGGTCGGCCGCGTCGATGCGGGGCCAGCTCGGCGCGGGGACCCCGCTGGGGATCGAGCCGACGACCTCGACGCCCCGGTCGGCGAGCTCGAAGACGGCGACGGTGACCGTGGCTCCGGCGACAGCCAGCAGCACGGCCGGAGCGCGCGGCCAGAGCCGCTCGACGCCGACGATGACCGCGACGCAGGCGGTCCCGACGACGAGAGCCGTGCCGTTGGTGAGGCCGTCGCCCAGGCCCTGCACGAAGTCCCTCGCCTCGCCGACGGTCGTGTCGGCGTCGCTCGAGAACCCGAACAGCTTGGGGAGCTGGCTGACCACGATGACGACGGCCAGCCCGTTGAGATAGCCGATCCTCACCGGTTTCGAGAGCAGCTCGGCCAGCGTTCCGAGGCCGATGAGGCCGGCGATCACGCAGACCAACCCGGTCAGCAGGGCCAGGATGCCGGCGGTGGCGACGGCGCGGCCCGGGTCCCCGTCGGCGCCGACGAGGACGATGGCCGCCGCGATCAGCGGAGCGAGGGACGAGTCCGGGCCGAGCAGGAGCACCCGGGACGGGCCGAACGCGGCGTAGGCGACCAGCGCCAGGACCGTCGTGTAGAGCCCGGTCACCGGAGGCAGGCCGGCCAGCTCGGCGTAAGCCATCCCGTGCGGGATGAGCAGCGCGGTCACGGCGACGCCGGCCACGATGTCGCCCCGCAGCTGCGACCGGCGCAGCTCGCGCGCCGCGGCGATGCCCGGAACCCATCGCTGCCAGGCCGAGTGACTCACGGCGACGCGCCGACCTTCCCGCTACAGGGTGAGCACGTGGCCGATGCGGGGCGACGACCGTCCTTCGAGCAGGTCGCGGTAGACGGCCTCGACCGCCTCCGGCCCCTCGGCTCGAGCGATCTCCACCCAGTCGTCCACCGCGCCGAGGAAGCGCTCCCACGCATCGCCGAAGCGGCGCTGGAGCCCGTCGCGACCCCACTCGGCCGTACGCTTCTCGATCTGGCTCGGGGCGAAGAAGAGCTGCGGCGTGGGACCGGGGAGGTCGGGCTCGGCCCCGAGCTGCTCCCAGTGGGTGATCCCGACCTGGCAGCTGTACGCCAGGTCGGCGCCGTAAGTCGTGTGCACGTCACGCAGGACGTGCCGGTCGCCGGCCATGTCGACGAAGACCGCGGGCTCGCTCGGCGACAGCCCGGTGATCTGGTCGTAGGTCCTCACCTCGTCGTAGGTGCCCAGACCCGAGACGAAGTCGCGGTTGCCGTCCGACGTCAGCCCCACGACGCGCGGGCGCGGCTCGCGTCGGCTGGCGAGCA
>JBFJYB010000294.1:0-3816 GCA_041622835.1 Acidimicrobiales bacterium
AGGAGTACTACCGCGTCGGCGCACCGGGCCGGGTGAACACGAACGGCATCTCGCTGCTCGGGCCCACGATCTTCGCCTTCGGCTCGCCGGCCCAACAGGAGCGGTTCTTGCCGCCCATGGCCCGTGGCGACGAGATCTGGGCCCAGGCGTGGTCCGAGCCGGATGCCGGGAGCGACCTGGCAGCGATCTCCTGCCGTGCGATCCGGGACGGCGAGTGGTTCGTCCTCGACGGCCAGAAGACATGGTGCAGCCGGGGCGCCTTCGCCGACTGGTACTTCGGCCTGTTCCGCAGCGACCCCGACGCCGAGCGGCACCGTGGGCTGAGCTACCTGCTCATCCCTCGCGACACCGACGGGCTCACGGTCCGCGAGGTCAGCCGGCTCGACGGCGACCCCGCCTTCGCCGAGCTGTTCTTCGAGGGCGCCCGCGTGCACGAGTCGAACCTCGTGGGCGACGAGAACGACGGCTGGGGCGTGGCGATGCGCACCGCTGGCAGCGAGCGGGGCCTGAACCTGCGGGCACCGGGCCGGTTCACCGCCGCCGCCGACCGCCTCGTCGACCTGTACCGGCGCGAGGCGGGCGGCCCCGGCGACGCCGTCCGCCGGGACGCGGTCGTGCGGTCGTGGATCGGCGCCCAGGCGTACCGGCAGTACACGTGGCAGACGGCGGGACGGCTCGCACGCGGCGCCACGGTCGGCGCCGAGGCGAGCCTCAACAAGATCTTCTGGTCGGAGCTCGACGTCGCGCTCCACGATGCCGCCCTGGCGCTGCTGGGCGACCGGGCCGAGATCGACGAGGGCGAGGCGACCGCGGTCGACGGCGGCGCGTGGCTCGACGGCTACGAGTTCGCCCTGGCCGGCCCCATCTACGCCGGCACCAACGAGATCCAGCGCAACGTGGTCGCCGAGCGGGTGCTCGGGCTCCCGAGGCGGTAGTCGTGGACTTCGGCTTCTCCGACGACCAGGAGCTGTTCCGCTCGACGGTGCGCCAGCTCCTCGCCGACCGGTGCCCACCGTCGGTGGTGCGCGACGCGTGGACCGACCCGTCGGGCGCGGCGTCGCCCGTGTGGGGGCCGCTCGCCGAGATGGGGGTGGTCGGCCTGCTCGCGCCCGAGTCGGCCGGCGGTCTCGGGATGGACGAGGTCGACCTGGTGCTGCTGCTGGAGGAGACGGGCCGGGCCGCGGTCCCCGACCCGCTCGTCGAGCACACCGCGGTCGCCATTCCCACTCTGCGTGACCTCGGCGGGCCCGACGACCTGCTGGCGGCCGCGGCCCGCGGCGAGCGGTTCGTCGGTGTCGGCCTCGCCGGTGCCACCCACGTGCTGGCCGCGGAGCGGGCCGACGCACTGATCCTCCAGCACCGCGACGAGCTGCACCTGGTGACCTCCGACCGGTTCGAGGCCACCCCGGTTGCGTCGGTCGACCGCAGCCGGCGGCTGGCCGCGGTCGAGTGGGAACCGGGCCGGGACTCGCGGCTGGCTGCGGGCGAGCCGGCGGCCCGGGTTGCCGGCGCCGCCCTCGACCGGGGCGCGGTCGGCAGCGCCGCCCAGCTCGTCGGCCTGGCCCGGGCCATGATCGAGGCGACCGTCGCGTACGTGACCGAGCGTGAGCAGTTCGGTCGACCGGTCGGCAGTTACCAGGCGGTCAAGCACCACCTGGCGAACGCCCTGCTCGCGGTGGAGTTCGCCGCCCCGCTCGTGTACGCCGCGGCGTGGGCGGTGGCCAACGACGCCGACGACCGGTCGCTCGACGTGTCGATCGCCAAGTCCACGGCGTCGGATGCGGCCACGACCGCGGCGCGATGCGCCCTCCAGTGCCACGGAGCCATCGGCTACACGGTGGAGCACGACCTCCACATGTGGATGAAGCGGGCCTGGGCGCTGGCCGCGGCGTGGGGTCACGCTCAGTGGCATCGCGAGCGAGTGTCACACAGGCTCGGGCTGGCGCCCGATAACGTACCGGCGAACAGAAATCAGAGGGAGCAACCACATGAACAAGTCTGAGCTCGCCGACAAGCTCGCCGACAAGACCGACATCCCGAAGTCCAAGGCCGAGGAGGTCGTCGACGTCATCTTCTCGACGAAGCCGGGCCACGGCATCATCGCAACCGAGCTGGACGCGGACCGCGAGGTCTCGATCTACGGGTTCGGCAGCTTCGGTACGAAGCGCCGGGGCGCTCGCGCCGGCCGCAACCCGGCCACGGGCGAGACGATCCAGATCGCAGCGAAGAAGTATCCGACCTTCAAGGCGGCCAAGGGACTCAAGGACCGCGTCGCCGACTGACCCTCCCCGGTCCGTCAGAGGTCGACGGCGGTGGTGACGCAGACGTCGTCTCCCTGAGGGAGCGACGAGGCGGTGTCGGTGCTCGTGTCGCCGTAGAGGGTGCCGAGCATCCCCTTGACCATCCCCCGATCGACGGCGCAGATCACCGGGTGCTCGATGGCGGCGCCGCCGAAGGGGCAGTGCTCCGACACGATCCGGAGCCCGTCCCCGTCGTTCTCGGCGTGGGCGGCGAAGCCGTTGGCGGTGAGGGCGTCGGCGACGATGTGCAGGGCCGAGCGGAACGATCGCTGGGTGGCGGCGGTGTCACCCAGCGATGCGGCCATGGCCCGCCCGTACTCGGTGCCGACCTCCTCGGCCAGCGCCTCGGCCTGGTCGGGGCTCAGCATGGCCAGCGCCCGGCCCAGCAGCGACACCAGCACGTCGTGGTGCCGCACCGGGAGCTCGATGGAGGCACCCGCCTCGCTGGGGCGGTAGTGCTTCGACGGGCGCCCCGCCCCCGTGCCCCGCTCGACGCTGACCTCGAGGTAGCCGCCGCCGGCCAGCTTCTCGAGATGGTGCCGGGCGACGTTGGTGTGGAGGTCGAACGCGGCCGCCACCTCGCTGGCGGTCATGCCATCGCCGTGCTCGAGCACGTGCAGGTAGATGTCGCGCCGGGTGGGGTCGCCGAATGCGGAGGTGATCGCGGTCACCGCCGACGAGAACTCGGTGGGGGTGAGTGGCGGCTGGTCCACGTCGGTAGTCTACCTACCGCATCGAGGCTGCCCCGGCGGCGGCCTCGCCCCCCTGAGCAGGAGCCTCCCACGATGGCCCTTCCACGATGGCTCTGAGCCACGACGACGTTGTCGAGGCGCTCCGGCCGGTCCAGGACCCGGAGCTGCACCGCAGCATCGTCGACCTCGACATGGTCCGCTCCGTCACCCTCGACGGGTCGCAGGTCACGGTGCTGATCGCGCTGACCGTCGAAGGCTGCCCGCTGAAGGCCGAGATCGACAATCGTGTCCGCGACGCGGTCGTGGCGCTCGACGGGGCCGACGACGCCCGGGTCGAGTTCACGGTGATGACCGACGACGAGCGGGCCGCGCTGCGGCAGCGGCTGCACGGTGACCCCTCGGCCACCGCCGGCAGCCAGCCCGCCCACGGGCACGCCGAGGGCCGGGCCATCCCCTTCGCCGACCCGGCGTCTGCGACCCGCGTCCTGCTGGTGGCGTCGGGCAAGGGCGGGGTGGGCAAGTCGTCGGTCACCACGAACCTGGCTGTGGCGCTCGCCCACCGCGACAAGAGGGTCGCCATCGTCGACGCCGACGTGTGGGGGTTCTCGGTCCCGAGGATGCTCGGCATCGACCGGCCGCCGGTCGTCATCGACGAGATGCTGGTGCCCCCCGAGGCCAACGGCGTGCGGTGCATCTCCATGGGGTTCTTCGCCCAGGAGGACCAGCCGGTCATCTGGCGGGGCCCCATGCTGCACAAGGCGCTCGAGCAGTTCCTCACCGACGTGTTCTGGGACGACCCCGACTTCCTGGTGGTCGACCTCCCA
>JBFJYB010000295.1:0-3815 GCA_041622835.1 Acidimicrobiales bacterium
GACTACTCACTCACCCGAGCCAAGTTCCAGGAGCTCACCGCCGATCTGCTCGAGCGGGTGAAGAAGCCCTTCGAGCAGGCCATCAAGGACGCCAACCTCACCATGGGCGACCTCGACCACGTCATCCTGGTCGGCGGGTCCACCCGCATGCCCGCGGTGACCGAGCTGGTGCAGAGCATCACCAAGAAGGAGCCGAACAAGGGCGTCAACCCCGACGAGGTGGTCGCCGTCGGCGCCGCCATCCAGGCCGGCGTGCTCAAGGGCGAGGTCAAAGACGTCCTGTTGCTCGACGTCACCCCGCTGTCGCTCGGCATCGAGACCAAGGGCGGCGTCATGACCCGCCTCATCGAGCGCAACACCACCATCCCGACCCGGCGCACCGAAGTCTTCACCACTGCCGACGACAACCAGCCGTCGGTCGAGATCCACGTGCTCCAGGGCGAGCGGGAGATGGCGCAGTTCAACAAGACGCTGGGCAAGTTCCAGCTCGTCGACCTGCCGCCCGCGCCCCGTGGTGTCCCCCAGATCGAGGTCACCTTCGACATCGACGCCAACGGCATCGTCCACGTGTCGGCCAAGGACCGGGCGACCGGCAAGGAGCAGTCGATCACGATCACCGGCCAGTCGTCGCTCGACAAGGACACGATCGAGCAGATGATCTCCGACGCCGAGGCCCACGCCGACGAAGACCACCGTCGTCGTGAGGAGGCCGAGACCCGCAACACCGCGGACACGCTCGTCTACCAGACTGACAAGCTGCTCACCGAGCAGGCCGGCAAGATCTCCGACGAGGAGAAGGCGTCGGTCACCGAGAAGCTCGACGCGCTCAAGTCGGCGCTCGAAGGCGACGACGTGGACGCGATCAAGTCGGCGACCGACGCGCTGATGGCCGCGAGCCAGGAGTTCTCGGCCCGGCTGTACGAGCAGGCCGCCCAGGAGGCCCAGCAGGCCGACGCGGCCAGCTCGAACGGCGACGGATCGCAGTCCGACGACATCGTCGACGCCGAGATCGTCGACGACGAACCGGCCGACGCCGACGCGACCGGCGGCGGGGCGACCGCGTCGTGAGCCCCGCCGATGACGTCCCCGCCGACCTGGTCGGGCCGGCATCGGCTGGCTCGGAACCGGCGCTCGACGACGACGTCGCCGTTGCCGACCCGGTCGACTCCGAGGTCGACGAAACGGGCGAAGGCGACGCCGGCGACAACGGCGATCACTCCGACGAGCCGATGAGCGTCGAGGCCCTGCTCGACGACCTGGTCAAGGTGGCCGCCGAACGCGACGGGCACCTGAGCGACCTCCAACGGGTGAGTGCCGACTTCGCCAACTACCGCAAGCGGGTCGACGAGCGACATGCCGCGCAGGTCGCGCAGGCCGAGTCGCGACTGGTCGACAAGCTGCTGCCGACCCTCGATGCCTGCGACGCAGCCGTGATCCACGGCGCCGAGGACGTCGAACCGATCCGGGCCGCGCTGCTCGACACGCTCACCGGGGAGGGGCTCGAGCGGATCCACGAACCGGGCGAGCCCTTCGACCCGAATCGCCACGACGCGGTGATGGCCGAGGAAGGTGACGGCGACGGAGACCAGGTCGTGGCCGAGGTCCTGCGCACCGGCTACGTGTGGAACGGTCGGGTCCTGCGGCCGGCCATGGTGAAGGTGCGCGGCTGAGGCGGTGGACCGCTGCAACAGAAGAGCGTGAGAGGTTCGGACCGTGGAAGCGAGACAGGAGTGGTTCGAGAAGGATTACTACGCCGTGCTCGGTGTCGACGCGGACGCCACGCCGAAGCAGGTGACGCAGGCCTACCGCAAGCTGGCTCGTGAGCTCCATCCCGACGCCAACCCCGACAACAAGGCGGCCGAGGATCGGTTCAAGGAGGTCTCGACCGCCTACGAGGTGCTGGGCGACGAGGAGAAGCGGGCGCAGTACGACGAGGCCCGGCGCTACGCGACGGTCGGACCCGGTCAGGGCGGTGGCTACACGTTCCGCTTCGACAGCGGCGGCGACATCGAGGACCTGCTCGGAGGCATCTTCGGCTCGGGCGGACCGTTCTCGCGCGGCGGTCGATCGGCGGGCTTCGGTCCGATGCCCGCCAAGGGCGCCGATCAGGACGCCAGTCTCACCCTCGGCTTCGACGAGGCCGTCACCGGGCTGACCACCGGCGTCACGATCACCGACGGTCAGGGCCCCCGCGACATCCGGGTCCGGATCCCGGCTGGGGTCGAGCACGGCAAACGGATCCGCATCCCCGGCAAGGGTGGCCCCGGCCGCAACGGTGGCCCGGCCGGTGACCTCTACGTGACGGTGCGCGTCCGTCCCCATCCGGTGTTCGGACGCTCGGGGCGCGACCTCACCATCACGCTGCCGATCAGCTTCCCCGAAGCCGCCCTCGGCGCCGACGTGAAGGTGCCGACCTTCGACGGCGACCCCGTCACCCTCCGGATCCCGCCCGGAACCCCGAGCGGGAAGACGTTCCGGGTCAGGGGTCGGGGAGTGGCTGCGGCCGGCGGGACCGGTGACCTGCTGGTGACCGTCGAGGTGGCGGTGCCGACCGAGCTCAGCGACGAGCAGCGCGCCGCCGTGGATGCCCTGGCGGCTGCGACCGGCGAATCACCCCGAGACCACCTGGAGGCATGACGATGGACCCACGAGGGCGCGACCGGGCGGTGTTCATCATCTCGGTGGCGGCCGAGCTCGCCGGGGTGCACCCCCAGACCCTGCGGATCTACGAGCGCAAGGGTCTGGTCGAGCCGGCCCGCACCGGCGGGGGCAGCCGTCGCTACAGCGAAGCCGACATCGAGCTGCTCCAGCGGATCCAGGAGCTCACCAGCGAGGGCCTCAACCTGGCCGGCGTCAAGATGGTGATGGAGCTCGAGGAGAAGATCGAGGCACTCGAGCGCCGCGTCGAGGAGTTGACCTCCGAGCTGGATGCGTCGAAGCGCCATCCGGTCAAGCTGAACCAGACGGTTGTGCTGTACCAGGACCGTCCTCGCTGACCCCTCCCACCTGGGGACACCGGCGGCGCCGGTGGTCGCTTCGGCCCGGGTTGAACTGCTCAAGTCGCTCGACCCCCCTGCCGAAACCCCGGTATGAGCCTCCTCGACGACGCTGGCCTGGTGCAGGCCGCCGAACCCGCTGCCGCACCAACCGTCCCGACGTCCTGGCAGAGAACGGAGATCGACGGCGTCCCGGTGTTCTGGATGCCCGGTCGCGCCGCCACCCGGGCCGGAGTCGTGTTCCGCGTCGGTCACGCCGACGAGAGCCTGCCCACGTCGGGCATCACCCGCATGTGTCACCGGCTGGTCGTGGCCGGACAGGGGCCCGAGCTCGCAGGACACGTCGGCGAGAACCTGACCACCTTCGTGGCCCAGGCGACCGGAGACGAGCTGGCTGTCGCGGTGCGACGCATCTGTGAGCTGGTCTCCAATCCCGACATCGACGACCTCGAGGAGATCCGCTCCGACCTGATGGGCGAGGACGCGACCAGAGTGCTCGACTCCGTCGAGGCCGTTGTCAAGGCCCGCTACGGACCGCGCGGCTACGGCCTCGTCTCCTATCCGGACTACGGCCTCGAGCGGGTGCGGGGCGAGAACATCGTCGACTGGTACGTCGCCTGGTTCGTCGCCGAGAACGCGGCCGTCTGGTTCGACGGCGAGGTGCCGGAGGGGCTCGAGCTGCCGCTCAACGAAGGCGAGCGTCGGCCGGCCCCAGAGGTGAAGGCGTTGCCGCATCCACACCCGGCCCACGTGCACTCGGCGGCCCCGTTCATGACGCTCACCATCGAGAGCGCGGACGGCCCGGAGCTGGCCGTGGCC
>JBFJYB010000296.1:0-3812 GCA_041622835.1 Acidimicrobiales bacterium
GATGATGACGCCGGCGATGGCGAACAGGATGATCGCGTACTCGACCGCGGTCGCGCCGCGCGCCACGGGGCGATGCAGCGAGATCATGAGCCCCAGGCGGAGCAGCAGGCGCTGGACGTGATGCTTCATCTCCTCTTGACGATCGGCCGCACCACCCGACCCTTTAGCCCATTGGGTCGTCTGAGCATCCGTGCCCAGCCGTAGCCTGCGAACCATGGGTCCAACGGAGCACCAGCCGTGAGGTGCCAGCCATGAGGATGGGGCCGCACGCCGTCATCGGGTCTGATCCGACCAAGATCGAGGGCCAGACGGTGTCCCGGGGCACCGTGCGACGGGTGCTGGGCTTCGCCCGGCCCTACCGGTCCATGCTGGCCGGCTTCCTCACGACCATCCTGCTGGCCGCGCTCGTCGACCTGGTCCCGCCGCTGCTGTTCCGGCAGATCATCGACAGCGCCATCGCCGAGCGCGACCGGGGTCAGGTCAACGTGCTCGCCGGCCTGATCGTCGCGGCCGCCTTCGTGACCGCCGGGCTGTCGCTGGCCGAGCGCTGGTGGTCGTCACGGATCGGCGAGGGCCTGATCTACGACCTGCGCCTCGCCCTGTACGACCACGTGCAGCGGATGCCGATGGCGTTCTTCACCCGGGTCCAGACCGGCTCGCTGATCAGCCGCATGAACAACGACGTGATCGGCGCCCAGCGGGCCATGACCGGCACCCTCGGCCAGGTGATCTCGAACGTGATCGTGCTGGCCACGACCCTGGTCGCCATGTTCGTGCTCGAGTGGCGCCTGACCCTGCTCGCGCTGGCGCTGCTGCCGGTGTTCGTGCTGCCGACCAAGCGGGTCGGCCGGCGCCTGCAGGCCCTCACCCGGCAGAGCATGGAGCTCAACGCCGACATGAACACCACGATGACCGAGCGGCTCAACGTGAGTGGCGCCCAACTGGTCAAGCTGTTCGGCCGCCACGACCGCGAGATCGCCGAGTTCGGCGACCGGGCCGGCCAGGTGCGCGACATCGGCGTGCGCAGCGCCATGTACGGCCGCACCTTCTTCATCGCGCTCAGCCTGGTCGGGGCGGTGGGCACCGCGGTCGTCTACTGGGTCGGGGGGCACCTGGCCATCTCGGGCACGATCAGCATCGGCACCCTGGCCGCCATGGGCCTGTTCGTCGCCCGGATCTACATGCCCCTGACGTCGCTCACCAACGCCCGGGTCGACATCATGACCGCGTTCGTCTCGTTCGACCGGGTGTTCGAGGTGCTCGACACACCCAACGACATCGTCGACCGGCCCGGTGCCTTCGACCTGGTCTCGCCGCGGGGCGACGTGCAGATCGACCGCGTCACGTTCACCTATCCGACGACGTCGGGTGCGCTGGCGTCGCTCGAGGGCGACAACGCTGCGCCCCAGACGTCGGCCGGCCCGGTGCTGCACGGTGTGTCGGCCGACATCCCCGCCGGGTCGCTGGTGGCGCTGGTCGGGCCGTCGGGGGCAGGGAAGAGCACCCTCGCCTCGTTGGTCCCCCGGCTCTACGACGTCGACGACGGCGCCATCCGCATCGACGGCCACGACGTCCGTGACCTCACCCAGGACAGCCTGCGCCGGGCCATCGGCGTGGTCAGCCAGGATCCGCACCTGTTCCACACGACGGTGGGGGAGAACCTCCGGTACGCCCGACCGGAGGCGACGCAGGCCGAGATCGAGCAGGCGTGCCGTGCGGCTCAGATCCACGACGTGATCGCCTCGCTGCCCGACGGGTACGACACGCTCGTCGGCGAGCGCGGCTACCGGTTCTCCGGCGGCGAGAAGCAGCGGGTGGCGATCGCCCGCATGCTGCTGAAGGATCCCTGCATCGTCGTGCTCGACGAGGCCACGAGCCATCTCGACAGCGAGAACGAGGCGTTGGTGCAGGCCGCGCTCACCACCGCTCTCGAGGGTCGGACCTCGATCGTGATCGCCCACCGGCTGTCGACCATCACCGCCGCCGACATGATCCTGGTGCTCGACGAGGGCCGGCTGGTCGAGCGGGGCACCCACGACGACCTGCTCACCAGCGGCGGGCTCTACGCCGAGCTGTACCGGACCCTGGTCCGCGAGCAACCGACCAGCGCCCCCGGCTGAACGTCCTGTGCGGTCGTGACGCTCTTCGGCGACGATCCCACGCTCGGTCAGCCGACCTACACGGTCGCCGATCTCGCCCGGGCCATCACCGACGTCGTCCAGGCCGGCCTGCCGGGTGATCTCTGGATCGAGGGCGAGGTGCGCGACATCAGCCGATCGCCGGCCGGCCACGTGTACTTCAACCTGATCGACCCGGTGCCGGCCGGCCAGATGCCCGACGCGCTGATCTCGGTCGTGCTCTGGAAGTCGACCAAGGAGGTGGTCAACCGGCTGCTCAAGAAGCACGGCGGCGTTCGCATCGACGACGGTGTCCAGCTGCGCATCCGCGGCACCGTCGACTTCTACCCGCCCCAGGGCCGGCTCCAGGTCCGGATGACCGGCATCGATCCCGAGTACACGCTGGGCCAGCTCGAGGCCGAACGTGAGCGGCTGCTGCGAGCCCTGGCGGCCGAAGACCTGCTCGACGCCAACGCCGCAGTGGCGCTGCCGCCGGTCCCGCTCGCGGTCGGTCTGGTCACGTCGGCGGGGAGCGCGGCCGCCACCGACTTCCTCCACGAGCTCGAGCTCAGCCGGATCGCCTGGAACGTGCGGGTCGTCGACACGAGGGTGCAGGGCGCGGAGGCACCGCTCGCCATCGTCCGGGCCATCGAGATCGCGTCCCGCCGCAGCGACGTCGTCGTCCTCGTCCGGGGTGGAGGAGCGCGCACCGACCTGGTGGCGTTCGACAACGAGCTGGTGGCCAGGGCGATCGCCACCTGCCGGCGCCCGGTGCTGACCGGCATCGGGCACGAGGTCGACCGCTCGGTGGCCGACGAGGTCGCCCACAGCTCGTTCAAGACGCCGACGGCCTGCGCCGGCGCGCTGGTTGCCCAGGTGCGCGCCTTCGACGAGGCGCTCGTTGCCACCTGGGGCGCTGTGGCCGCCACGGCGTCGAGGGTGATCGGTCGTCACGAGCTGGTCCTGCGGACCGCGGCATCACGGTCGGTTGCGTCCAGCCGTGCTGCCCTGCGTCTCGGTGAGGCCCGGCTCGACGCCGCGACCGGCCGCATCGCCCGACGCCCGCCCCGAACCCTGCGCCGCGCCGACCGGCGGCTCCTCGATGCCGCCACCGCGGTCTCGGGGGCGGCCCGGCGAGCGCCCGACGCAGCCCGGGCGCGGCTGCTCGGCCTCGGTCGGCGGCTGTCGTCGTCGTCGGCGAGGGACCTCACAGTGCAGGGTCGCCACTTCGACGCCATCGAGGCGCGCGTCGCCGCCGTCGACCCGGGCAAGGCCCTGGCTCGTGGTTGGTCGATCACCCGCCGGGCCGACGGCCGGATCGTGCGCTCGACGGCCGACGTCGATCCGGGAGACGCGACGGTGACTACGGTTGGCGATGGCACGATCCACGGCCGGGTGACCTCCACCGAGCCGGCCGGCCCGAACGACCAGGGAGCCTCGTGAGCGAACCGAGCGACGACACCGACGACGCCGTGACCGAGCAGATCGGGTACGCCGCCGCCTTCGCCGAGCTCGAGCAGATCCTCGACGAGCTCGAGGACGACGAGGTCGACGTGGACGTCCTCGCCGAACGGGTGGCCCGGGCCGCCGAGCTGATCCGCGTGTGCCGCGGCCGGATCGCGTCGGCCCAGATGAACGTCGAGCAGATCGTCGCCGACCTCGAGCAGCTCGCGCCCCCCGACGACGACTGAGGGC
>JBFJYB010000297.1:0-3800 GCA_041622835.1 Acidimicrobiales bacterium
GCCGAGCCGGCGCGACCGCGACTCCACGACGGCCTAGCAGGCGGCGGCCGAGCCGGCGCGACCGCGACTCCACGACGGCCTAGCAGGCCGGTACCTGAGCCGGCGGCGAGCCCCGCCGGTAGCCTCGACGGGTCATGTTCGAGACACTGAGCGACCGCTTCGAGGGCATCTTCAAGCGGCTTCGCGGCCGCGGCCGGTTGAGCGAGGGCGACGTCGACGAGGTCCTGCGCGAGATCCGCCTGGCGCTGCTCGAGGCCGACGTCAACTTCGCGGTCGTCAAGCAGTTCCAGGAGCGGGTGAAGCAGCGCTGCGTCGGCGCCGATCTCCACGAGGCCCTCAACCCGTCGCAGCAGGTCGTCAAGTTCGTCCACGAGGAGCTGATCGCCATCCTCGGTGGCGCCGCCATCGAGGTCCGGTTCGCCTCGAAGCCCCCGACGGTCGTGCTGATGGCCGGCCTCCAGGGCTCGGGCAAGACCACCAACTCGGCGAAGCTCGCCCGCTGGTTCAAGCAGCAGGGGCGCAACCCCCTCCTCGTCGGGGCCGACCTCCAGCGCCCGGCGGCCGTCGAACAGCTCCGCACGCTGGGCGAGCAGATCGGCGTGCCCGTCTTCAGCGAGCCCACCGACCCCGTGGCGGTGGCGCGGCGCAGCGTCGACGAGGCCCGCTCGCTCGGGCGCGACGTCGTGGTCGTCGACACCGCGGGCCGGCTCGCAATCGACGGTGAGCTGATGGACGAGATACGCGACATCTCCGCCACGGTCGAGCCCGACTACACGTTCCTCGTCATCGACGCCATGACCGGCCAGGACGCAGTGAGCGTCGCCGAGGCCTTCCACGAGACCCTGGCGCTCGACGGTGTCATCCTCACCAAGCTCGACGGCGATGCCCGCGGCGGCGCGGCGCTGTCGGTGAAGGAGGTGGTGGGCCGACCCATCGCGTTCGCGTCGACCGGCGAGAAGCTCGAGGACTTCGATCTCTTCCATCCGGACCGTCTGGCCGGCCGCATCCTCGGCATGGGCGATGTCCTCACCCTGATCGAGAAGGCCGAGGAGGTGTACGAGGCCGAGGAGGCGGAGCGGGCCGCGGCCAAGCTGCTCGAGGGCGAGTTCACCCTCGACGACTTCCTCGAGCAGATGCAGCAGCTCAAGAAGATGGGCCCGCTGAACAACCTCATCGGCCTGATGCCCGGCATCCCGAAGGAGGTCAAAGACGTCGAGATCGAGGATGCCCAGATCGCCAGGGTGGAGGCGATGATCCGCTCGATGACGCTGGAGGAGCGGGCCCGCCCCGTGATCATCGACGGGTCCCGGCGCCAACGCATCGCCGACGGCAGCGGCACGAGGCCGTCCGAGGTGTCCCAGCTGCTGAAGCAGTTCAAGGAGATGCAGAAGCTGATGAAGCGGATGGGCGGCCTGGGTTCGAAGAAGATGCGGCGGCCCAAGAAGGGCAAGAGCGGCAAGAAGGGCTCGAGGGTGACCGCCAAGGGTGGCCAGCCGAAGCGCTCGTCCGGGCTGGCCCTGCCCGGCCTCGGCGCCGACGGAGAGCTCGACCTGGCCGACTTTCCGGAGCTGCCGGGCTTGAAGTAGGCGACTTTGCGGGCACACTGTGTCGGGCCCACCGTGGCCCCGGGTCGGTTGAGCCTCCGCTACACCAGCACCGCAGGTGACCGATCGCCCACATCGACCTGGCATCCAGACCGACGAGCAGAGACGAATCGAGAGCACGTGGCCGTAAAGCTCCGCCTCATGCGGATGGGAAAGAAGAAGCAACCGACCTACCGGGTGGTGGCCGCCGACTCGCGCTCGCCGCGCGACGGGCGGTTCATCGAGATCGTCGGCACCTACGAGCCCCGCCGTGATCCCTCGGTGATCAAGATCGACAACGACCGGGCGGTCCACTGGCTTCGCCACGGCGCCCAGCCCACCGAGCGGGTCGAGAAGCTGCTCAAGATCTCCGGGGCGTGGGAGGCATTCACCGGCGAGGCGACCGCGCCGATCGTCAGCGTGGCGGCGTCGGCCAAGGCCACGCCCTCCGGCGACGCCGATGCGGAACCGGCGACCGATGTCGAACCCGAGACGCCGGCAGCGGCCACCGACGAGGCCGCCACCGACGAGCCGGCCACCGACGAGGCAACCACCGACGAGGCAGCCGCCGCCGACGAGCCGGCCGCCGACGAGCCGGTCGCCGACGAGGCAGCCGCCGCCGACGAGCCGATCGCCGACGAGACAGCCACCGAGACTGCGGACGGGGCCCAGCCATGAGCGACGACGACTTCGATGACGATGTCGATGATGACGACGACGACGACTTCGACGACGACTTCGACGACGACGATGACGACGACGACGACGACGTGGACGGCAACACGGTCACCGGCGCCACTGCGAGGGCGGTTCTGGAGCAGATAGTGAAGTCGGTCGTGGACGACCCCGACGCCGTCGACATCGACGTCGACGACTCGTCGAAGGGTCGGGTCACCCTCGAGGTCCGGGTCGGTCCCGGCGACATGGGCCGGGTGATCGGCAAGCGGGGCCGGGTCGCCAACGCCATCCGCACCGTCGTGCGGGCCGCGGCCTCGAAGGACGGCGTCGGCGCCGACGTCGAGTTCGCCGACTGATCACGTGACCACCCCCGACCTGCTCGAGGTCGGTCGGATCGACAAGGCGCACGGTCTGAGGGGCGAGGTCGTCGTCACCTTGACCACCAACCGGCTCGAGCGGGTGGCGCCCGGCAGCCAGCTCCACACCGACCGGGGCCCGCTCACCGTCGTGGCCTCACGGCCGCACCAGCAACGCTGGGTCGTGCAGTTCGCTGACGTCACCGACCGAGACGAGGCGGAGCGGTTGCGGGGCCTCCGGCTCGATGCCGAGCCGCTCGACGACGCCGACGAGCTGTGGGTCCACGAGCTCATCGGGTGCGAGGTTCTCGACTCCGACGACGTCGGGCGGGGCGTCGTGGAGCTGGTCGAGGCCAACCCGGCCAGCGACCTCCTCGTGCTCGACACGGGTCACCTCGTGCCGATCCGGTTCGTGGTGGGCCGGCCTGAGGGCGGTCGGGTTCGGATCGAGGCGCCCGACGGGCTGTTCGACGCCTGAGGAGTCGGCGTGCGCATCGACGTCTTCACCCTGTTCCCGGGGCTGATCGAGGAGTTCGCCCGGGCGACGATGCTCGGCCGAGCCCGCCGGAGCGGCCTGCTCGAGGTCCGCATCCACGACCCCCGGGACTCGACGACCGACGCTCACCGCACCGTCGACGACACGCCGTTCGGCGGGGGACCGGGGATGGTGCTGATGCCCGAGCCGCTGTTCGCCGCCGTCGAAGCGGCCGAGCCGCCCCGCCCGCTGATCCTGCTGTCACCCGGCGGACGGCGCTTCGACCAGTCGGCCGCCGAGGACCTGGCCGGCCTCGACGGCTTCTCGCTGCTGTGCGGCCGGTACGAGGGCGTCGACGAACGGGTTCGTGACGCGCTGTGCGACGACGAGATGTCGATCGGCGACTACGTGCTCGCCGGTGGCGAGGTGGCCGCGATGGTCGTCATCGAGACGGTCGCCCGCCTGCTGCCCGGCGTGATGGGCAACGTCGACTCGGGCGCCGAGGAGTCCTTCGGCGACGGCCTCCTCGAGTACCCGCAGTACACCCGCCCGGCCGAGCTCCGGGGCCTGGCCGTCCCCGACGTGCTGCGCTCGGGCGACCACGAGCGGGTCGCTCGCTGGCGCCGGGCCCAGTCCCTGGCTCGCACCCGCGACCGCCGGCCCGACCTCCTGGCCGCTCGCGGCGGCCTCACCGCCGACGAGCGCACC
>JBFJYB010000298.1:0-3783 GCA_041622835.1 Acidimicrobiales bacterium
GACCTACGACACCGACGTCCTGCTGATCGAAGACGATCGGCTCGAGGAGGCCTGCTCGATCCTGGAGGAGGCTGGCCACCGGGTCGAGGTGCAGCTCTGAGCGGCGGTACTGTCGGTCGCCGATGACTGCGTTCCGGAACCGGGTCACCGAGATGCTCGGCGTCGAGCTGCCGATCGTGCAGGCCCCGATGGGGTGGATCGCCCGATCCCAGCTCGCGTCGGCGGTGTCGGAGGCCGGCGGCCTCGGGATCATCGAGACCAGCTCCGGCGAGCTCGACGTGATCAAGGACGAGATCCGGAAGATGCGCGACCTGACCGACAAGCCCTTCGGGGTCAACATCGCCCAGGCATTCGTCCGAGACCCGAACATCGTCGAGTTCGTCGTGGACCAGGGCGTGAGGTTCGTCACGACCTCGGCCGGCAGCCCGACCACCTACACCGGCCGGCTGAAGGAGGCCGGTCTGACCGTCTTCCACGTGGTGCCGACGCTCCGTGGCGCGCGGAAGGCGGTCGACGCCGGCGTCGACGGGCTGGTCGTCGAGGGCGGCGAGGGCGGCGGGTTCAAGAACCCTCAGCCGGTCGCGTCGATGGTGCTGCTGCCGCTGGTCCGGTCGCAGGTCGACGTGCCGATCATCGCCGCCGGCGGGATGGTCGACGGTGCGACGATGGCGGCGGCGTTGGCGTTGGGCGCCGAGGGGATCCAGATGGGGACCCGCATGGTCTCGGCGGCGGAGAGCCCGGTGCACGGCAACTGGAAGGCGGCGATCGTCGACGCGTCGGAGACCGACACCGTGTTCCTGAACGGGCACACCTCGCCCGGTCTGCGGGCGCTGCGCACCGCCCGGACCAGCCGCCTCGAGTTCGACACCGAGCGCAATGCCTTCGCCGAGTTCGGGAGCCCGGCCGACCTCTACTTCGGCGGCGACATGGAGGCGGCGATCGCGCTGTCGGGTCAGGTGTGCGGCCGCATCGACGCGGTCCGGCCGGTCGCCGAGGTCCTACGCGAAACCGCCGAGGACTGCTTGGCAGTCCTCGGCGAGCTCGCTGCTCGCTATCTGTCGGGCGGAACCGACTCCTAGGCCACCGCCTCCTGCGGCGTGTGGTGCGACACCTCCCAGCGGCGGTAGCACGTCGGGCAGTGCATGATGTCGACGCCCTGGACCAGATCGACAACCTGCACCTTGATCGGCGTACCGCAGTCGTCACACCTCGGCTCGCCGGTGTCTTTGTCCTTGGCCTTGAAGAGTCGCATGGTTCCTGTACCTGCTTGTCACGGTCGGTGGTGATAGTGCCACCTGGTGTAGTCATTGTCGCCCAAGATGCTCTTGAGGGAAATATGCCGTTCGGATCATTCCCGAAACGGCTGCTCAGGGTGGGTTTTCCCGCTCGACAGCCGCGGGCGGCGCGCCGGCCCACCGCCGGCTCCGGGGCGGCAGGTCGGGCATCTCGCCCATCTCGACCATCTCGGGCGCCTCGGCGGCCATGCCCGACAGCCGCGAAGCGAGGCCGGCGGCCCACGGACGGGCGGTGACGCCGTGCAGGAACACGCTGGCCAGCACGGTCCAGGCCATGACGAGGAAGATCTCGTCGCCGCCGGTCAGGTCGACCTCCTCGACGACGAGGATGCCGAAGACGACCGACGCCAGGCCCCGCGGCCCGAACCAGCCGAAGAACGCCACCGTCTCGTGACGGAGGCCGGCACCGAGCAGCGACGCCGCCACCGGCACCATGCGGACGACGGTCAGGCTGAGGACCGTGTAGACCGCGATCTGCCAGGTGAGCTCGTCGAGGCGAGGACCGGCGATCACCGCGCCGAAGACGAGGAACGTCAACAGGGTGAGCAGCTCGCCCTCGTCCTCGACGAAGTCCTGGACGTGGGGACAGTGCGCCCGGGCCACGGCGCCGAAGGCCAGACCGGCGACGAACGCGGCGACGAACCCGTTGCCCTCGATCTGCTCGGCCCCGGCGAAGGCGGCGACCGCGATCGCCAGGGTCGAGATCTGGCGCAGCGCGCCGTCGACCCAGCCCCGGCTCACGAAGCCGTCGAGGAGGAGACCGCCGACCGATCCGGCTGCGATCCCGATCACCAGCCCGAAGCCGATCTGGCGGGCGATGAACTCGATCCACTCGGCGGTGTCGCCCTGCTCCTCGGCCGCCGCCAGGGCCAGCATCACCGTGACCACCGGCACCGCCAACCCGTCGTTCAGGCCGCTCTCCACGTTGAGGCTCTGACGGATCCTCACCGGAAGGCGGTCGTCGGTCACCACGGCCGCGCCCAGCGCGGCGTCGGTGGGAGCGAGGATGGCGGCCAGCAGCGCCGCCTCCCAGAAGCGGAGATCGTCGAACAGGGCGAGGGCCGCCAGCGTGCCGACGACCACCGTGAGGGGCAACCCGAAACCGAGCATCCGGGCCGGGATCCCGACGTTGGCGCGCAACCGTCTCAGATCGATGCGGGTCGCATCCGAGAACAGCACGAGCACGAGGGTTGCCTCGGCGAGAACGCTGACGAACTCGGTCTCGAGCCCGAGGTCGAGCCAGCCCAGCCCGCCCTCGCCGATGGCGAGCCCGACCGCGACCATGACCATCGGCCCGGTGATGGCGAGCCGTTCGACGCGGTGCGACACCAGGGCGTACCCGAACACCACGATGGCCAGGGTCAGCAGCTCGCGCACCGTCGGCTCCTCACGTCGTGGGTCTGGGCCAGAACCACGATGCTGGCAGATCGCGAGCCGCGGTGGGACGCCGGGACATCTCCCCCGCTGTACGCGAGTCTGTGGGCCACTGACCACATACCATCGCGACGTGGCGCACCTCTGCGGTGTCGCCGACGGAGGTGCCCCCCATGACGTCCCGCGCCCTACCCGGGCTCCTGGCCCTGGCGTTGCTCGTCGCCGCGTGCAGCGGCGACGACCCCGAGCTGGTCGACACCGCGCCACCGCCGGACGAGCCGGTGGCGGTCGACGAGCCTTCCGACGACCCGGACGACGCCGAGCCCGTCGACCCCGCCGGAGAGGTCGAGGAGCCGGCCGCCAGCGAGGGCGTCGCCACCGAGGAGCCGGTCGACCCCGACCAGCCCGTCGACGACCTCGAGGAGCCCGACGAGCCCGACGTGGTCGACGACGAGCCCGAGCCCGACCCGCCCGTCGACGAGCCGGATCCCGATCCCGAGCCGCCCCCGGCTCCGGAACCCGAGCCCGAGGCGTCGTCGGGCACGGCGACGGTGACGTTGAGCGACAGCCGCACCTTCACCGTCGACACCGCCTGCACGGTCGTCGACACCGCCGCGACCGGATGGTCGTTCCAATTCGAGGGCACCACGGCCGAGGGCGTCGAGATCGAGGGGGTCTACGACTCGGCCCAGCCCGACTTCACGGTCCTGTTCCTGGTCGGCCCCGACGCGCTCCAGGGCAACGACCTGTTCATGTCGAACGTCAACGGCAGCGACGACATCGTCGAGACGTCGACCGGCGGAACCACCTGGACCGCGACCATCGTGTTGACCACTGAGCAAGGCGGCACGCTGAACGCTGACGTCGACGCGTCGTGCGGCTGAGGGGTCGCCCGCCGGAGGGGAACCGACCATGACCGCATCCGAGGCGGGCGAGCCGAGCTGGCACAAGATCCTCGAGTTCGACGAGCTCGACGAGCGCGACGAGGGGCGGGTCACGACCGTCAGCGTCGGCCGGGCGCCGCTGGCCGTCACCCACTGCGAGGGCGTCTACGGCGCGCTCGACAACCGCTGCCCGCACCAGGGTGGCCCGCTGGGCGAGGGCTCGATCGAGA
>JBFJYB010000299.1:0-3770 GCA_041622835.1 Acidimicrobiales bacterium
AGGCGTCGGTGTAGGCCGCGTCGTCGAGGTCGCGGAACGGGCTGCGCAGCCGGTAGCCGCCGTGGACGAAGCTGACCTGGAGCCCCGACGTGGACGACGCCCGCCACGAGCCGTGGCCGGTGATGGCGATGGCCGAGAACGAGCGGCCGTGGTAGCTGTTGCGCATGGCCAGGATCTGGTTGGACCGGCGGAACGTCGTGGCCATCAGCAGGGCGGTGTCGTTGGCCTCGGTGCCCGACGTGGTGAAGAACACCTTGGCGTCGGCGATGCCCGACACCGCCGCGACCTCCTCGGCCAGCTCGATCATCGGCTCGCTCAGGTAGAGCGTCGAGGTGTGCATGACCTTGCCGGCCTGAGCCTGGACCGCGGCGGTCACGTCGGGCTGGTTGTGCCCGATCATGGTCGTCAGCACGCCGCCGAAGAAGTCGAGGTACCGGTTGCCCTCGAGGTCGTAGACGTAGCCGCCGTCGCCGCGGTCGATGGCGATGGGCTCGGCGTAGAGCGGGGCCACCCACGAGGGCAGTACCGCCCGGTAGCGCTCGGCCAGCGCCGAGTGGACGCCCACGCTCAGCCCTCCACCAGCGATCCGTAGGCGTCGGGCCGCCGGTCGCGGTAGAAGGCCCACTGGTTACGGACCTCCTCGATGCGATCGAGGTCGAGGTCGCGCACGACGAGCTCCTCGACCTGGTCGGAGGCGACCTCGCCCACGAACTGACCCCGGGGGTCGGCGAAGTACGAGGTGCCGTAGAAGTCGTTGTCGCCGAGCGGCTCGATGCCGACGCGGTTGATGGCCCCGACGTAGTACATGTTGGCGACCGCGGCCGACGTCTGCTCGAGCTGCCAGAGGTAAGCCGACAGCCCACGGCTGGTGGCCGACGGGTTGAAGACGATCTGGGCGCCGGCCAGCCCCAGCGCCCGCCAGCCCTCGGGGAAGTGGCGGTCGTAGCAGATGTACACGCCCACCCTCCCGACGGCGGTGTCGAACACCGGGTACCCGAGGTTGCCGGGACGGAAGTAGAACTTCTCCCAGAAGCCCTTCACCTGGGGGATGTGGGTCTTGCGGTACTTGCCCAGGTAGGTGCCGTCGGCGTCGATCACCGCCGCGGTGTTGTAGAGGATCCCGGGCTGCTCCTGCTCGTAGATCGGCAGCACCAGCACCATTCCGAGCTCCTTGGCCAGCGACTGGAACCGCTGGGTCGTCGGGCCGTCGGGAACCGCCTCGGCGTAGTCGTAGAACTCGGTGTCCTGCACCTGGCAGAAGTAGGGACCGTAGAACAGCTCCTGGTAGCACATGACCTGGGCACCGTCGGCGGCAGCTTCGTGGGTCAGCTTCTCGTGAGCCTCGATCATCGATTCCTTGTCGCCGGTCCAGGCCAGCTGGCAGATGGCGCCTCGCACGATGTTGGTCATCTGGTGTGTCCCTTCTGACTCCGTGGTCTGCTGATCCGGCTCCGATCACGGCCGATCACCGATATTGTCGCCGGTCGCGGGCGCGAGCGCCACGACGCCGTGCCCGCCAGGGAGCTCACAGCCCGGTCCGGCCGGCCTCCTGCACCATCTGGCTTCCCATCTTCACGAAACGATGGTTGCGGTCGGCGATGGTCTCGCCGGCGCCGTCGACGACGAGCACCGCGCCGTTGACGAAGCTGGCTTCGTCGCTGGCCAGGTACAGGGCGGCGTTGGCGACGTCCTCGATCGTGCCACCCCGACCGAGCGGGTTGTCGGCGCCGATCACCTTGGCGGCTTCGTCGAGCGCGGTGTGGTCGCCGATCACCAGGTTGGCGGTCAGGCCGGTCGTGGTGCCGCCGGGTGCGATGGCGTTGACCCGGACCCCGAAGCGCCCCAGCTCGGTGGCACACGACTGGGTCAGGCCGACGACCCCGTGCTTGGCTGCGGTGTACACGTGGGGCCCGAGCCCGGCGCGGACCCCGGCGGTGCTGGCCGTGTTCACGATGACCCCCGAGCCCTGGGCCACCATCGCCCGCCCGGCGTGCTTGATGCCGAAGAAGACGCTGGTGAGCAGGACGTCGATCGTGCGACGCCAACCCTCGGCATCGATGCCGGTGATCGGTCCGACCGCGCCGAGGATCCCGGCGTTGTTGAACATGCAGTCGATCCGGCCCCACAGGTCGACGGCCCTGGACACGGCGGCCGCCACCTCCCCCTCGACCGCGACGTCGGCCCGCTGGTAGACGGCCGCCTCGCCCAGTTCCTTGGCCAGCGCCTGCCCGACGTCGTCCTGGATGTCGACGATCAGGCAGTGCGCCCCCTCGGCGACGAACCGACGCACGGTCCCCGCCCCGATCCCGCTCGACGCTCCGGTCACCACCGCCACCTTGTCCTTCAGACGATCCACGGCGGTCCCCCTGCGTCGGTCGGTTCCCCGGACGGGAAGGGCCCACCGTAGTGCCCCGGTCGCGGCGTGGACAGGTGGCGGGAGCCGGTCAATCGGGCAGCAGCGGGACCTCCAGCTGGCGGTGGCCCAGCAGCGCAGTACGGCCCAACGCGCCGTGCCCGAAGCGCTCGTGGATCTCGTCGACCGCCACGTCGAGCCGGGTCCGGTCGCGACCGGCGAGCGGAAGCGGCTGCTGGATGGCGTCGGCCGGCCCCAGGTTGGCGACCGTCACACCGATGAGCGTGAGCCCACGCTGTCGGATGAGGGGGTAGGCCCGGTCGAGCAAGCGGTCGGCGGCGCACCGGATCTCGTGGGTTGCGTTGGTTGCCTGGTGGAGGGTCTGGGACCTGGTGATGCGTTCGAAGTCGTCGAACCGCAGTCGGAGCACGACGGTGCGTCCGACGCGGTCGCCGGCTCGCAGGCGCGAGGTCACGCGATCGACGAGACCGGCGAGCGCCGCCTCGAGGGCTGGACGGGTCTTGGGGCCGCGGCCCAGCGCCCGCTGGGATCCGATCGAGGCTCGCCGGCGACCGGTGACCACCGGTCGCGGATCGCGGTTGTGGGCCAGCGCATCGAGATGCCGGCCCGCCGCCGGCCCGAGCCAGCTCACGAGAGCGTCGCGCCCGAGCCTGGAGACCTCGGCGACGGTGGTGATCCCCCGTTCGGCCAGACGCCGCTCGGTCACCGGACCGACACCCCACAGCCGCCGGACGGGGAGCGGGTGCAGGAAGTCGAGCTCACCGTCGGGTGGGACCACCAGCAGCCCGTCGGGCTTCGCCACGCCGCTGGCCACCTTGGCCAGGAACTTGGTCCGGGCCACCCCGACGGTCAGGGCCAGCCCGACCTCGTCGCGTACCCGCCGGCGCAGTTCCGTGGCGATGGCCACCGGCTCGCCCACGAGACGAGCGAGGCCGGACACGTCGAGGAAGGCCTCGTCGATCGACAGCCCCTCGACGACGGGGGTCGTGGCGCGGAAGACGTCGAACACATCACGGCTCGCCTGGGAGTAGGCCGACATCCTCGGTTCGACCACCTCGGCGTCGGGGCACAGGCGCCGGGCCTGGCTACCGCTCATGGCGGTGCGCACGCCCATGCGCCGGGCCTCGTAGCTGGCCGACAGCACGACGCCGCCGCCGACCATCATCGGCCGGTCGCGCAGGCTCGGGTCGTCGCGCTGTTCGACCGAGGCGTAGAACGCGTCGAGGTCGGCGTGCAGGATCGTCGTGATCATGGAGCCGCCCGGTCAACGTGCATCGAACAGATGTTCGCACGCCTCGACGGTGCCGTCAATCGCCCGATCGGCGGAACCTCCGCTGGCACGCCGGGCAATGACCGTGCACGTCCAGGCTGTGGTGAAGCGGCACGTAGCCGGCGG
>JBFJYB010000300.1:0-3752 GCA_041622835.1 Acidimicrobiales bacterium
GCCGGGCCCGTACGTCGAGCGCCTGACCGGCGACGGCATCGAGCACGTGCCGCTCCGGCACGCCACACGATCGATGGCCCCCCACCGCGACCTGCTCGCCCTGGGCGAGCTCTGGTCGGCCTTTCGGCGCCTGCGGCCCGACATCGTCCACACCCACAACCCGAAGCCGGGCGTGTACGGGAGGCTCGCGGCCCGCGCCGCCCGGGTCCCGGTCGTCGTGAACACGGTCCACGGCCTCTACGCCCAGACCACCGACTCCCGGGCCCGGCGAGCCGTCGTGTACACCCTCGAACGGGTGGCCGCCCGGGCCTCTCGGGCCGAGCTGATACAGAACCCCGAGGACGTCGAGACGCTTCGCGGTCTGGGGGTACCCGACGACAAGCTGACCCTGCTCGGGAACGGGATCGACCTCGACCGGTTCGGCCCTGACCCCCAGTCGGCCTCCACCCGCCGCGCTGTACGGCGGGAGCTCGGGCTCGGACCCGGCGAGGTGGCGGTCGGTGCCGTCGGTCGCCTCGTCGTCGAGAAGGGCTACCTCGAGCTGTTCGAAGCATGGTCGGTCGTCGCGGCCCGGCACCCGTCGGCCCGCCTGGTGATCGTCGGGCCCCACGACCCCGAGAAGGCCGACGCCGTCCACCAGTCCAGCCTCGACGACCTCGTGGCGCAGACCGGCGCGCTCGTGCTCGGTGGTCGCGACGACGTCGATCGCATCTACCGCGCCCTCGACCTCTACGTGCTGGCCTCACACCGCGAGGGCTTCCCCCGATCGGCGATGGAGGCCGCCGCCTCCGGGCTCCCGATCGTCGCCACCGCGATCCGCGGGTGCCGCCAGGTCGTCGACCACGGGGTCACCGGCCTGCTCGTTCCCGTCCGCGATCCTGCCGCGCTGGCCACCGCCATCAGCGAACTGATCGACGACCGTCCCCGGAGGGCCCGCATGGGCGACGCTGCCATCGGCAAGGCAGCGGCCGAGTTCGATCAGCAGAGAGTCATCGACATCACGCTCGCCACCTACGAGCGGCTACTGCGCGGGTAGCGGCCGGGGTGCGGCGCGGGGCAGCACCACCAGGACGGCCACTGAACCGGCCAGCACCGCGACGACGATCGCGGCGGCGGCGGCCGAAGACCCACGCAGGCCGGCAACCCGCGAGGAGAGGATCACCGCAGCCGCATGGACGGCGATCTGGACGATCGGGTGGGCTCGGGTTCCTCGCCGCACTCGGGCGGCAACCGGCTCGGCGATGAGCACGCCCAGCGCACCGACCAGCCCGATGAACGCCGCCGGGCGCCCACGCGCACCCACCGTTCCCGCCCACACCACCAGCGCTCCGATCGTGGCCAGCGAGCCGAACCAGATCGACGTCCTCCGGACCGGCGGCAGGAGGAGCATGGCTCCGGCGAGCACCGCCAGACCAGGAGCGACGACCGCGATCTGCTCGGTGTCGGGCACGTTGACGTAGACACCCACCGCTGTGCCCGCCGTCACCACGACCACCACCACCAGGCCCGAGGTCCGGTAGGAGTACCAGAGCAGCGGTCCGAGACCCGCGGTGACAACCAACGACCCGACCCGTAACCCGCCGCCAACGGTGGCGGTCTCGACCGACACGAGCCCGGCCAGCCCGAGCACCAGCAAGGCCCATCGGCCATCCGCATCCGGGACGGCCGAAGCGGCGAGCGTCACCGCTACGGCAAGCAACAGGACCCGCGGCGCGTGCTCGAGCCCGACCAGGACGGCGGCGGTGGCACCGCCCAGCAGCAGGAGCAGGTCGCGTGACCGGCGGCGATCGACGACGGCGAGCAGAGCGATGGCGCCGGCCACACCGGCCGAGATCGAGACCTCGGCCAGCGGTAGTTCGTCGAACACCCCGCGTCAGGAGCGTTTGCTACGACGGTTGAGGATCCAGGCGACGAGGATCGACACGATCACCGTGAGCGCGATCGTGATGAAGATCAGCAGGTAGAGCGGGAAGGTGAAGTCGAACCAGAGGAACTCGACCGGGGTGTCGTCGGTGTTCTGGAAGATGAACAGCAACAGGGCGACGGCTGCGATCGCCGCGACGACCAGCCCGACCCTGCTTCGACTGTCGTCGGTCGTCTGGGGGGTCTCCTCGGCCATCTCCTGTCCCTCCTCGCCCTGCTCGTCGCGCAGACGCTACTGCGACTGGGCGTGGATGTGCAGCAGCTGCGAGAGTGGGCCCCATGCAGGTTGCAGTCACCGGCGCCTCCGGGCTCATCGGCACCGTTCTGTGTACGGCGCTTCGCACCGCCGGCCACGACGTCATCCGGGTCGCCCGAGGTGACGCCTCGGCCGCCGACACCATCGGCTGGGACCCGGTCGCCGGCACCATCGACGCCGGCGGGCTCGAGGGCATCGACGGGGTGGTCCACCTGGCCGGCGAGGGGATCGCCGCGAAGCGGTGGACCGACGAGCAGAAGCGGGTGATCCTCGAGAGCCGGACCGAGGGGACCAGCCTCCTCGCCACGACCCTGGCCGGCCTCGACCGTCCCCCGAAGGTCCTGGTCAGCGGATCGGCGATCGGGATCTATGGCGACCGGGGTGACGAGCGCCTGTCGGAGACCTCGGCGCCGGGCACCGGCTTCCTGGCCGACGTCTGCATCCAGTGGGAAGCCGCAACCACCCGGGCGGTCGAGGCCGGCATCCGCGTCGCACTGGCCCGGACCGGGCTCGTGCTCAGCACCGACGGCGGCGCGCTCCAGAGGATGGTTCCGCTGTTCCGGCTCGGGCTCGGCGGTCGCCTCGGGTCGGGTCGGCAGTGGTGGAGCTGGATCTCGATCGACGACGAGGTCGGCGCGCTGATGTGGCTGCTCGAGAACGAGGTGTCCGGCGCCGTCAACCTGACCGCGCCGAGTCCGGCGACCAACGCCCGGTTCACCGACACCCTCGGGACGGTCCTCGGTCGGCCGACGTGGCTGCCGGTGCCGCGCTTCGGGCCGAAGCTGGTGCTCGGCCCCGAGCTGGCCGACGAGCTGCTGTTCACCTCGGCGCGCGTCGAGCCCCAGGTTCTGCTGGACGCCGGCTACCGATACCGTCACCCTGATCTGGAGCCGGCCCTGCGGGCGGTCCTCGGCCGACCGATCGAGACGGCGTGAGCCCAGCATCGACCGCAACCGAACAGGGGAACGAACCATGAGTGACGAACAGAAGGTGTCGGTCAGCCGGGTCATCGACGCGTCGCCGGAGGCCATCTTCGAGGTGCTGACCTCCACCGAGGGCCACGTGGCCATCGACGGCTCGGGGACGGTCCGCGACGACATCGAGCACAAGACCCTGGAGCTGGGCTCGACGTTCGGGATGAGGATGCGCTACGGGCTGCCGTACCGGATCAGCAACACGGTCGTCGAGTACGAGAAGGACCGGCTCATCGCCTGGCAGCACTTCGGCAAGCACCGCTGGCGCTACGAGCTGGAGCCGGTCGAGGGCGGCACCCGGGTCACCGAGACCTTCGACTGGTCGACGGCGAGGAGCCCCAAGATGATCGAGCTGATGGGGTACCCGAAGAAGCACCCCGCGTCGATGGAGGCCACACTCGAGCGGCTCGAGGCCCACGTCACCGGCGCGGAGTAGCCCCGCCTCCGGCGCGGAATAGCCGGTGCCGGGCAAGGGTTGTCCGCGGTCACCGACCGAGGACCAGACACCGAAGGACAGGCCATGCGAGCAGTACTCAACGACACCCTGATCGCCGAGAGCGACGAGACCGTGGTCGTCGAGGGGAACCACTACTTCCCGC